>CAZFHE010000096.1:0-7167 GCA_964518615.1 uncultured Dechloromonas sp.
GCCGTTTTGGCGAACAGGATATCGGCTGGCTGGGCCGCGCCGCCGAAGAGGGCGATCTGGCCGGATTGAGCGGCCAGGTCGCCCGTCAACTGGGCCGGCAGCCCCTGGTCATCGGCGACCCGGAGCGAGCGGTCCGGCGTATCGCCTGGTGTTCCGGCGGGGCGCAGGGCTATTTCGAGCAGGCCATCGCGCTCGGGGTCGATGTCTATCTGTCGGGCGAAATTTCCGAGCAGACCGTCCATCTCGCCCGAGAAAGCGGCGTTGCCTATATCGCGGCCGGCCATCATGCCACCGAGCGCGGCGGGGTGCGGGCGCTGGCCCGGCACTTGAGCGAAAACTGCGACCTGATTTGCGAATTCGTCGAGATCGACAACCCGGTCTAGCCGCCCGAGTCTTTCCGGGCCATCGCAAGGGCGCTTTCGCGCCGTTGCGAGCCGGCTACTGCGCGCGCGTGTCGATGACGCGCCGGGCCTTGCCGGGCGAGCGCTCGACGCCGCCCAATTCGACGACCTCGATGCGGGCGGTGATGCCGATGTAGGACTTGATGTGGTGCTGCAAATCGAGGGCCACGAATTCCTTTTCCGGGCCGCTGGTGAATTGGAATTCCGGCTTCATCTCGACCTTGACCTTGATCGAGTCGAGATGGCCGTCGCGGCTCAGTTCGATGACGTAATGCGGCGCGAGGCGCGGCTGCTTGAGGATCAGTTCCTCGATCTGCGACGGGAAAACATTGACGCCGCGGATAATCAGCATGTCGTCGGTGCGCCCGGTGATCTTGCCGATGCGCCGCATCGAGCGGGAAGTCGCCGGCAAGAGGGCGGTCAGGTCGCGGGTGCGGTAGCGCACCACCGGCATCGCCTCCTTGGAGAGCGAGGTGAATACCAGTTCTCCCTTGCTGCCTTCGGGTAGAACCTCGCCGGTGTCGGGGTCGATGATTTCGGGGTAGAAATGGTCCTCCCAGACCACCGGGCCATCCTTGCTCTCGACGCATTCGCTGGCGACGCCGGGGCCGATGACCTCCGACAGACCATAGATGTCGACGGCGTCGATGCCAAAGACGGATTCGATTTCGCCGCGCATGGCCTCGGTCCAGGGTTCCGCGCCGTGAATGCCGATGCGCAGCCGGGTGCTGCAAGGATCAATGCCCTGGCGGCGGAACTCGTCGGCGATGTTGAGCATGTAGGAGGGCGTGACCATGATGATGGAGGGCTGAAAGTCGCAGATCAGTTGCACCTGTCTCTCGGTCTGTCCGCCGGACATCGGGACCCCCGTGCAACCGAGCCGCTCCGCGCCGTAATGACCCCCCGGGCCGCCAGTAAAGAGGCCGTAGCCATAGGCGATATGGACGATATCGCAGGGTCGACAGCCAGCCGCGTGGATCGAGCGGGCGGTCAGATCGGCCCAGGTGTCGATATCCTTTTGCGTATAGCCGACCACCGCCGGTTTGCCGGTGGTGCCGCTGGACGCATGGATGCGGGCGACTTTCTCGCGCGGCACGGCGAACATGCCATAGGGGTAGTTGTCGCGAAAATCCTGCTTGGTGGAGAAGGGAAAGCGGGCAAGATCGGCCAGTTCGCGGAAATCCTCCGGGCGGACGCCAGCTGCGTCGAACTTGGCCCGGTAATGCGGAACGTTTTGATAGACGTGCGCAAGCGTCCATTTGAGGCGCTCGGTTTGCAGCGCGACGATTTCGTCGCGGCTGGCGTTTTCGATGGCGTGCAGGCCATTGTGCATTCGGGTTTTCCTCCTGAACCCAGCATTTTCATGGGCATCGGGGCAGCTGCGCTTGAGCCAGATCAAGGCTCGCCGTTTTCGCCATTCGGTCCCCGGCGCTGAGCATGCGACAATGATCGGCTATGCTGCTGAGCGCCATTCGCGGGTTGATCGCCCACGCCTTCCCCATTCTCGTCGCCCAATTGGCCTCGATCGGCATGATGGTGGTCGACACCGTGGTGCTCGGCCATGTCAGCTCGCTCGAGCTTGCCGCCGTGGCCATCGGCGGCGGCATCCACGTTGCCGTGGTGTTCGCGCTGGCCGGCGTGGTGCAGGCGGTTGGCCCGGTGGTCGCCCAGTTGCACGGCGCGCGCCGCGACAATGAAGTGGCCGGCGTGCTGCAACAAGGCTTCTGGCTTGCGCTGTTGCTTGCCTTGCCCGGCATGCTCTTCCTGTTCTACCCCGGCCTCGTGCTGGGCCTGTCGAGCATGGACGGCGTGGTCGAAGCCAAGGTGCGCGACTATCTCGCGCTGCTCGCCTGGGGCTTGCCGGCCTCGCTTTGCTATCGCAATTTCTACGTTTTTTGCAATGCGCTGGGGAAGCCCAGGGTGCTGATGGGCATCGGCCTTGCCGCGCTCGGCCTGCATGCCGTCCTGGCCTGGGGCCTGGCGCTGGCCGGCTGGCTTGGCGAGCCGCTCGGCGTCGTCGGCTGCGCCTGGTCGAATGTGATCATCGCCTGGCTCGCCTGTTTCGCCGCCGCCCTCTATCTTGGCCTCGGTCCGCTCGGGAGGCGCTACCGCCCCTTCGCCGCCTGGCAGCGGCCGCGCTGGCGGGCCTGGCGCGAGCTATTGCATCTGGGCGTGCCGATGGGCTTGTCCAATTTCATCGAAATCACCTCATTCACGCTGATCGCCTTATTCATCGCCTCGCTCGGGGCCACCGTGGTCGCCGGTCACCGCATTATCGCCAACCTGTCGGCCCTGACCTATATGCTGCCGCTGGCGCTGGCCATCGCCACCATGGCCTCGGTCGGCCAGGCCATCGGCGCGCGCGACTGGGCGCGGGTGCATGCCCATGTGCGCGCCGGCCTCCTGGTGGCGGCGCTGCTCTCGACCCTGGCCGGACTCGGGCTGTGGCTGGCCGCCGAGCCGCTGATCGCCGCCTATACCGACGATCCGGCGGTGCGCCAGGCGGCGCTCGGCCTGGTGATCTATCTTGCCGTCTGCCAGTTTTGCGATGCCTTGCAGACCATCGCCGGCCATGTGCTGCGCGCCTGCCGCGTGACCTTTGTGCCGATGCTGGTGCAAATGCTGTGTTTCTGGGGCGTTGGTCTCTTGGGCGGGGCCTGGCTGTGCTTTTACTGGCCGGAGCCCTTTGGCGTCGCGGGCTTCTGGCTGGCCGCCGTGTTCGGCCTCCTGCTGGCGGCGGCGCTATTGCTGCCGCTGATGCGGCGAGCCTTGCAGGCGCTTGAGTCGGCATCGTAATGGATGTATTTTCGCTGATAATGAAGGGTTCCAACGCCATGCTCTGAGCGGGTCGATGCGCGGATTCTTTTCGTCACGCTTGACCCGAATGACAGTTGCTCTAAACTCTTCAGATTCCCACACCTTTTTCCCCATCGGACGAGGACACAAAATGAGCGAATCACGCATCCATAATGCCGCCCTGCGCAGCAAGATCATGTCGGCGGACGAAGCCGCCGCCCTCATCAGGCCAGGCGACAATGTTGGCATGAGCGGTTTCACGGGCTCGGGCCATCCCAAGGAAGTTCCGCAGGCGCTTGCCCGGCGGATCACCGCCGCCGCCAATCGCGGCGAAAGCTTTCGCATCGGTCTCCTGACGGGCGCGTCCACCGCGCCTGAACTCGACGGCGCGCTGTTCAAGGCCAATGGCGTTTCCATGCGCCTGCCGTATCAATCCGATCCGGACGGCCGCAACCGGATCAATAGCGGCGACGCCTATTACATCGACGCCCACCTGTCGGAAGTGGCCCAAAACACGGTTTGGGGGCACTACGGCAAACTGGACGTCGCCGTGATCGAAATTGTTGCCATCCTCGAAGACGGGCGGCTGGTGCCGTCGACCTCGGTGGGCAACAATCCCACCTTCCTCGATATGGCTGATCGGGTGATTCTCGAAGTCAACGCGGGCTTGAACGCCAAGCTCGAAGGCATGCACGACATCTACAGCGTCGCGCAGCCGCCGAATCGCCAGCCCATTCCGATCATGAAAGCCAGTGACCGCATCGGCGAGCCTTATATGCGCGTTGATCCGGCCAAGGTCGTGGCCGTGGTCGAAACCAACTGCCCCGACCGCGACACCCAGTTCTCCGCGCCGGATGAGAACTCGCGTCTCATCGCGGGCCACATCCTTGAATTCCTTGGGTACGAAGTCAAAAAGGGCCGCACCCCGGCGACCCTGCTGCCGCTGCAATCGGGCGTGGGCAATGTTGCCAATGCGGTGATGGCGGGCCTGAACGACGGCCCCTACGAGAACCTGACCGCCTGTACCGAAGTCTTGCAGGACGGCATGCTCGACATGATCCGTTCCGGCAAACTGGTCTGCGCCTCGGCCACCGCCGTGTCGCTGTCCAAGGCAGCCCTGGCCGATTTCAACGCCAATCTCGACACCTATCGCAAACGCATCATCCTGCGTCCGCAAGAGATCAGCAATAACCCCGAAATCGTCCGCCGCCTCGGCATCATCACGATGAACGGCATGCTCGAGGCCGACATTTACGGCAACGTCAATTCCACCCATGTTCTGGGCTCGAAGATGATGAATGGCCTGGGCGGCTCGGGCGACTTCACGCGCAATGCCTATCTCTCGATCTTCATGACGCCTTCGCTCGCCAAGAACGGCGCGCTGTCCTGCATCGTGCCGATGGTCGCGCACGTCGACCACACCGAACCCGATGTCATGGTGCTGGTCACCGAACACGGCCTGGCCGATTTGCGCGGTCTTGCGCCGCGTCAGCGCGCCAGGCTGGTGATCGAGAAGTGCGCCGATCCCAAGTTCCGTCCGGCCCTGAAGGACTACCTCGAGCGCGCCGAAAAGGCCGGCGTCGGCATGCAGACGCCGCACCTCCTGGGCGAGGCCTACGACTGGCACCTGCGCGCCCTGAAGGGCGAGCCGATGCTGTAAATAAAAGCGCCCCCCGCCTTGGCGGGGGATGACGCTTGACGCGGCTTCGATTGAGCCGCGCCCATCGGCTTGTTTCCGCCCAATTGGCGCGGGACGCCCCTCTCCCCAGGCGGGAGAGGGGAGTAGCCACCCTTTTCCCCTCTTGCTGATTCCACCGTTCGGAGAAGAACATGGCCTTGTTTCTCAGCGAAAACGATGTCCGCCAATTGCTGACCATGGAAATGACGCTGGATGGCGTCGAATCGGCGCATCGCGACCTGGCGCTCGGGCAGGCGCTCGATACGCCGCGCCAGCGCAGCCGCCTGCCGCAAACCACGCTGCACATTCTGCAAGGGGCGCTGCCGGCCCAGGGCGTGCTCGGCTACAAGGCTTACACCAGCAATCGCAGCGGCAACCGTTTTCTCGTGCATTTGTTCGACGCCGCCAGCGGCAAGCTGCGGGCGGTGCTTGAAGCCGACACCCTCGGCATGATGCGAACCGGCGCTGCCAGCGGCGTTGCCGCCCGCTGGCTGGCCCGGCCCGATAGCCGCGTCGCTGGCGTCTTCGGCGCTGGCTGGCAGGCCGAGGGGCATGTTCGGGCGCTGTGCGCCGCCTTGCCGCTGGAGCGGGTCAAGGTATTCAGCCGGCGCGCCGACAAGCTGAAAGATTTCTGCGCCCGCCTTCAGGACATCACCGGCGTCGCCATTGAAGCGGCGGCCAGCGCTGAGGCGACGGTGCGCGATAGCGACATCGTCGGCACCGTGACCACGGCGGGAGAGCCGCTGTTCGATGCCGAGTGGCTGGCTGAGGGGACGCACATCAATGGCGCCGGCTCCAATGCGCTGATCCGCCGCGAAGTGTCGGAAGCGGCCATTCGGCGTTGCCGCCTGGTTGCCGTCGATTCCGTGCCGACCGCGCTGGCCGAGGCCGGCGACCTGCTGCCCTTGCTTGAGAAAGGGCGTTTGCAGACGCGTCAACTGATTGAACTGGGCGACATCATCATCGGTCGCCAGCGCGGACGCCAGGAGCCGGGCGACATTACCCTGTTCGAGTCGCAAGGCATGGCCATTCAGGATCTGGCGGTGGCCGCGCGCGTGGTCGCCGCCGCCGAGGCCGCCGGCATTGGCCGCGAGTGGCCGCTATCGGACGTTTGACCCGGCCACCGGCTCGGCGGGAGAATAGAAACTTCAATATTCCGGCGGGAAGCGCTCATTGATGGATGGGATGGCGAAGGCGGGGTTCTGGCATTCCGGGCGGCTTTCCGGCGGCGCAGGGGCGCTGCTGACGCCATTTTGGATCGGGGGCGCGAAATGCTTCAGGTAACGCCGCTATTTAGGCGTCTGAGGCGATTCTTCGGGCAGGGTCTGGCGCTCGGGAAAAACTCCTCGCCCAAGGCGGATTTATCCTTTCCCGAGTTTGCCGAGCCTCCCTTGAGCGAATCGGCGCAGCGAAAGACCATCGGCCGCTATCGGCTGGAACGTGAACTGGGCAAGGGAGCGATGGGCGTCGTCTATCTCGGGCGCGATCCGGAAACCGGGCGGTGCGCGGCGATCAAGACCCTGGCCTTGGCCCGCGCGTTTGCCGCCGACGAATTGGCTGAGGTCAAGGCGCGTTTTTTTAGCGAGGCGGAAACCGTCGCCCGGCTCGATCATCCGCATATCGTCGCCCTGTACGAGGCCGGCGAGGAAGAGGATCTGGCCTACCTCGCCATGGAGTTCGTGCCGGGGCGCGATCTGACGCCCATGTGCCGGCCGCAGACGAGGCTCCCCTTGGCGACGGTATTGTCCATCGGCGAGCGCGTCGCCAAAGCGCTGGATTACGCCCACGCTTTGCAGGTCGTGCATCGCGATATCAAGCCGGCCAATATTTTGTACGAACCGGAGTCTGGCGCGCTCAAGGTCAGCGACTTCGGCATTGCCTGCATTACCGATGCTTCGCCTATCAAGGCCGGCATGGTGCTTGGCACGCCGTCCTACATGTCGCCGGAGCAGCTCGCGAGTCAGGAGATCGATGGCCGTTCGGACATTTATTCGCTGGGCGTGACCCTGTATCAATTGTGTTCTGGCCAACTGCCCTTTACCGGCGCTTCGCTTGCGCAACTGATGTACAAAATCGCCACCGAGCCTGCGCCCGACATCCGCGATTTTGAACCGGCGACGCCGCCGGAGGTGGCGGCGGTGATCGCCAAGGCCATGGCCAAGGGGGCCGGACAACGTTATCAACGGGCTGGCGAGCTGGCCGCCGACCTCTGCCGCTGTCTGGCGCGCCTCGATGGGGATGGGGCCGCATGAAACTGTCCGACATGCTGGAAATGGCCTCGCGCACCGATCC
>CAZFHE010000097.1:0-5732 GCA_964518615.1 uncultured Dechloromonas sp.
TCGGAATGCGTGAACACCTTCATGCCGTTGGTCACCGGGGTCGCGCAGGCCGGCAGGGGCTTCGGGGCCTTTTCCACCTGGACCAGACACATCCGGCAGTTGGCGGCGATCGACAATTTCTTGTGATAACAGAAATGCGGGATATAGACCCCAACCTGCTGCGCGGCGTCCATCACCGTGCTGCCATCGGGCACTTGCGCCTTCTTGCCGTCGATTTCGATTTCTAGCATGTCGCTACCTTGTAGCCAGTTTTTTCGTTACCAAGCCGCCCATCAGGCCGGAATCTTGTGAAAGCCGCTGCCCGCCCATTGCACATCCCTGGGCACCAGGCAGCACTTGTGTTCGATGTGGTGCTCGAATTCGCCCCGGAAATGCTTGATGAAACTCTGCACCGGGAAGGCCGCCGCATCGCCCAGGGCGCAGACGGTACGGCCGGCGATATTGCCGAGCACGCCGTTGAGCAGATCGAGGTCTTCCGGCTTGCCAAGCCCGTTCTCGATGCGGTGCACCACCTTGTACATCCAGGCCGTGCCTTCGCGACAGGGCGTGCACTGGCCGCAGGATTCCTCGTGATAGAAGAAGGACAGGCGCTCCAGGGCCTTGACCATGCACACCGTCTCGTCCATGACGATGACCGCGCCGGAACCGAGCATCGAGCCCGCCTTGCTGATCGAGTCGTAATCCATGGTGCAATCCATGATCACCTCGCCCGGCAGGACCGGGGCCGACGAGCCGCCCGGAATGACGGCCTTCAGCTTGCGGCCGCCCCGCATGCCGCCGCACATTTCGAGCAGGGTGGCAAACGAGGTGCCCAGCGGGATTTCATAATTGCCCGGCCGATTGACATGGCCGGAAACCGAGAACAGCTTGGTGCCGCCGTTATTCGGCTTGCCCAGGTTGAGATAGGCCTCGCCGCCCATTTTCAGGATGAAGGGAATGGATGCGAAGGTTTCGGTGTTGTTGATCGTGGTCGGCTTGCCATAGAGGCCGAAGGAGGCCGGGAAGGGCGGCTTGAAGCGCGGCTGGCCCTTTTTGCCCTCGATGGATTCGAGCAGCGCGGTTTCCTCGCCGCAAATGTAAGCGCCGTAGCCGTGATGGGCGAAGAGCTCGAAATGGAAGCCGGAACCGAGAATGTTCTGGCCGATGAAGCCGGCGGCGCGGGCTTCATCGAGCGCCTCCTCGAAGCGCTGGTAGATTTCCCAGATTTCGCCATGGACATAGTTGTAGCCGCGATTGGCGCCCATCGCATAGGCGGCGATGGCCATGCCCTCGATGACCGCATGCGGGTTGTAGCGCATGATGTCGCGGTCCTTGAAGGTGCCCGGCTCGCCCTCGTCGGTATTACAGACGACATATTTGTCGCCCGGGAAGGAGCGCGGCATGAAGGACCATTTGAGGCCGGTCGGGAAACCCGCGCCGCCCCGCCCGCGCAGCACCGATTGCTTGACTTCGCCGATGACTTCTTCTTGCGTCAGCTTGTTTTCCAGGATGCGCTTCAACTGGGCGTAGCCGCCGCGCGCGACGTAATCCTTCAGACGCCAGCTGTTGTCACCGTCCAGCCCCGCCATCATGACGCCATTGATCGAACCGAGCATGGCCATTATTTGCACTCCTCAAGCAGCTTGTCGATCTGCTCCGGGTGCATGTGGCTGCACATCGAACGGTTGTTGACGATGAATACCGGCGCATCGCCGCAAGCGCCCATGCATTCGCCTTCCTTCAACGTGAATTTGCCGTCCGGCGTCGTTTCGCCATAGCCGATGCCGAGCTTTTTCTGCAAGTACTCGCCGGCGTGATAACCGCCGGACAAGGCGCAGGGCAGATTGGTACAGACCGTGATCTTGTACTTGCCGACCGGCTTGACGTCATACATGTTGTAGAAGGTCGCCACCTCGTAGGCCGCGATGGGCGGCATGCCGAGATAGTCGGCGACGGCCTCGATGACCTCGGCCGGCAGCCAGCCCTTTTCTTCCTGGGCATGGGCCAGACAGGCCATCACGGCCGACTGTTTCTGATCGGCGGGGTACTTGGCGACCTCGCGGGCGAATTTCTGGAGGGTTTGGGCGGCAAACATCAGCGGTCAATCTCGCCAAAAACGATATCTTGGGAGCCAATGATCGTGACGACGTCGGCGATCATGTGGCCACGGGCCATTTCGTCCATCCCGGCCAGGTGTACATAGCCTGGCGCGCGAATCTTCATGCGGTAGGGTTTGTTGGCGCCATCGGAAACGAAATAGATGCCGAACTCGCCCTTGGGATGCTCGACCGCGGCATAGACTTCGCCCGGCGGCACGTGGATGCCCTCGGAGAAGAGCTTGAAGTGATGGATCAGCTCTTCCATGTTGGACTTCATGCTTTCCCGCGGCGGCGGCGCCACCTTGTAATTGTCGGTGATGACGGGACCGGGATTCTTGCGCAGCCAGTCGACGCACTGCTTGATGATGCGGTTGGATTGCAGCATCTCTTCCATGCGAACCAGATAGCGATCGTAGCTGTCGCCATTGACGCCGACCGGCACGTCGAAATCGACCTTGTCGTAGGCGGCGTAGGGCTGCTTCTTGCGCAAATCCCAGGCGATGCCGGAGCCGCGCAGCATCGCGCCGGTGAAGCCCATCTGCAGGGCGCGCTCGGGCGAGACGACGCCGACATTGACCAGACGCTGCTTCCAGATCCGGTTGTCGGTCAAGAGCGTGTGATATTCGGCGTGATGGGTCGGGAAGCGATTGGTGAAATCTTCGATGAAGTCGAGCAGCGTGCCGCTGCGATTCTCGTTTCTCGCCGCCGCCTTCTTGGCATTGGTCCAGGTGGATTCGCGGTATTGCGGCATGCGATCCGGCAAATCGCGATACACGCCGCCGGGACGGTAGTAGGCCGCATGCAGCCGCGCGCCGGACACCGCCTCGTAGACATCCATCAAATCTTCGCGCTCGCGGAAGGTATAGAGCGCCATGGTCATGGCGCCGACGTCGAGCGCGTGACAGCCGAGCCACAACAGGTGGTTGAGGATGCGGGTGATTTCATCGAACATCGTTCGGATGTACTTGCCGCGCTCCGGCACCTCGATGCCCAAGAGCCGCTCGACGCCAAGACAGTAGGCGTGCTCGTTGCACATCATCGAGACGTAGTCGAGTCGGTCCATATAGGGGACCGACTGAACCCAGGTACGGGTTTCAGCAAGTTTCTCGGTGCCGCGGTGCAAGAGGCCGATATGCGGATCGGCGCGCTGCACGACCTCGCCATCCAGTTCCAGCACCAGGCGCAGCACGCCGTGCGCGGCCGGGTGCTGAGGGCCGAAGTTCAGGGTGAAATTGTGAATATCAGCCATGTGCCGGATCCCCGTAGCTGTCTTCGCGCACGATGCGCGGGGTATTTTCGCGAGGCGCAATGGTCACCGGCTGGTAGATCACGCGTCCTTGATCGGGGTCATAACGCATCTCGACATGGCCGGTCATCGGGAAATCCTTGCGGAAGGGATGGCCGATGAAGCCGTAATCGGTCAGGAGGCGGCGCAGATCGTCATGACCGACGAAGGCGATGCCGTAGAGATCGAAAGCTTCGCGCTCGAACCAATTGACGCTCTTCCAGACGCCGGTCAGCGAGTCGACGGCGGGAAACTCGTCATCCTCGGCAAACACGCGGACGCGCAAGCGCCAATTGTTGGCGATGGACAGAAGATGCGACACCACGGCAAAGCGCTTGCCTTCCCAGGGGCGGTTGCCGTAAGTCGAGTAATCGACGCCGCAGAGATCCACGTTCTCCGCGAAGCCCAGTTCCGGCTCGTCCCGCAAGGCGGTCATCACCGCCAGATAATCGGCGGCGGCCACCTCGATGGTCAACTCACCCAGGGCAAGCTCGAGCGATTTCAGCTTGTCGCCAAAATGCTTTTGCAAATTTTGGCTCAGCGTTTCCAGCTTGGCAGACATATCGGATCAGCCTTGGCAATTAACGAGCGATGGTATTGGTGCGGCGAATCTTGTTCTGCAACTGGAGGATCCCGTAAATCAGGGCCTCGGCCGTCGGCGGACAGCCCGGAACATAGATATCGACGGGGACGATGCGATCGCAGCCGCGCACCACGGAATAGGAGTAGTGGTAATAGCCGCCGCCATTGGCGCAAGAGCCCATGGAAATGACCCAGCGCGGCTCGGCCATCTGGTCGTAGACCTTGCGCAAGGCCGGCGCGGTCTTGTTGGTCAGCGTGCCGGCGACGATCATCACGTCGGATTGGCGCGGACTGGGACGAAATACGATGCCGAAGCGGTCGAGATCGTAGCGGGCGACGCCGGCGTGGATCATTTCAACCGCACAGCAGGCAAGACCAAAGGTCATCGGCCACATCGAGCCGGTGCGCATGTAATTGATCAGCTTGTCAGCCGTGGTGGTGACAAAGCCTTCCTGCAAAATTCCTTCGATGGCCATCGCCTACTCCCACTCCAGCGCGCCCTTGGCCCAGGCGTAGATATAGCCGACGACCAGAATGGCGACGAAGACGAGCATTTCGAAGAAGCCGAACAACTTGATCGACTCGCTCGCCGCGATATCCTTGAAAATCGTCGCCCACGGGAAGAGGAAGGCGATTTCCAGATCAAACAGAATGAAGAGGATGGCTATCAGGTAGTAGCGCACATCGTATTTCATGCGCGCATCCTCGAATGCCTCGAAGCCGCACTCGTAGGGCGACAGCTTCTCGGGATCGGGCTTGTTTGGCCCCAGCAGGAAACCCAGCGCGATCGGCAGCACGCCGACCACACACCCCACCAGAACGAACATCAGGATCGGAAAGTAGGTTTCCATCATCCGCCGCCAATATTCAGACTTTTATTATCGAGAGGCAGCGCCCCCAGGCCACTGCCCCGTTATTGGTGCCGACGGCGAGACTCGAACTCGCACAGCTTGCGCCACTACCCCCTCAAGATAGCGTGTCTACCAATTTCACCACGTCGGCACTACTTTTTCCCGCCCGGCGAGGGATTTTGCCGGGCAGGTCAAACCCAAACTACTCTGGAATATCTTTTGCCTTGGAGCCCGTTTCGACAGGCGTCGCCGGCGTTTCAGCGCCCGCTTCGAGCGGCGTCGAAACAGGCAGAGATTGTACCGTTTCCTGCATCAGGCTGCCAGTCGTTTTTACCGTATTCGAGGCAATATAGGCCAAGGTCAGGCTGGTCAGAAAAAACACCGCCGCAAGGATGGCCGTCGTGCGGCTGAGGAAGTTCGCCGAGCCGGTCGCGCCGAACAGACTGCCGGACGCGCCGCTGCCAAAGGCCGCCCCCATGTCGGCCCCCTTGCCGTGCTGCATCAACACCAATCCGATGATGGACAGCGCCACCAGGATATGCACCGTCAGCACCAGAGAAAATAACCAATTCATTGCTTTCGCCTATTCACTTTGCCTATTGATTCGCCGCCTGGCAAATCGCCAGAAAATCTTCCGCCACCAGCGCCGCCCCACCGATCAAACCGCCGTCGATATCGGCCTGCGCAAACAACTCCCCGGCCCCCGCGGGCTTGACGCTCCCTCCGTAGAGGATGCGCATCTCGCCGGCGACAGCCGAATCCCGTTCCGCCAATTGCGCCCGAATGGCCGCGTGCACTTCTTGCGCCTGCGCAGGCGTTGCCGTCACGCCCGTGCCGATCGCCCAGACCGGCTCGTAAGCCAGCAAGGCGTCCCGCATGGCCGAAATCCCGACCCGGTCGACGACGGCGGCCAATTGCCGCCCGACCACCGCCCGG
>CAZFHE010000098.1:0-6983 GCA_964518615.1 uncultured Dechloromonas sp.
GATCTGGAAGGCAGCGAATACGCTCAATGGGGCGAAGAAGCCGCCAATTCCAGCGGCGAGACGGCCGACTTCGCCCGCTGCTGGGCGGCGCTGACCGAGCCCTGGACCCGGCTCGACGCCGAACGCCAGGCCGCGCCCGGCTGGAACGTGAACTGGGGCGCGGGCCCCACCGGCCTTGCCGGCTTGCTACAAGGGGGCCAGATGACCGGGGCCGGCGTGGATGCCATTTCACTTGCCGCCGGCGGTAGCCAGCTCAAGGGCTTGGCCGGGTTGAATGAGGGGTTGGATAAACTCTGAATGTGACGATTCAAGCCAGTATCCCCAACCGGCCTTCGGGCCGGTTGGGGTCAGCCTCTTTCGCTGGGCGGCCGGCGCGGATGTTGATTCAACCCCCTACCCGCCAGACGCGCTATTCTCCGGGGCGGCCAATGACCTGCCGCCCCGTTTTCTTCTCAAGCCCTCCCCATGAAATCCCTATTCGAACCAGCCGAAGCCAATCCCCTGGATTTCTCGCCGCCGCTCTTGCGTTTGCAAGACGCCCCGCCCAACCCCCTTGGCCGCAAGGTGTTGTGGCTGCTGCTCAGCCTCCTGGGGGCGCTGCTCGTCTGGGCCTTGATCGGCAAGCTCGACGTCGTCGCCGTCGCCGAAGGCAAGCTGGTGCCGGAAAGCTATCTGCAAATCGTCCAGCCCGCCGAATCCGGCATCGTCAAGGACATCCTGGTCAAGGAAGGCCAAGGGGTCAAAGCCGGTCAGGTGTTGATCCGCATGGATTCATTGATCACCGAAGCCGATGCCAAGGCGATCGAAGCCGAATACCAGCGTAAGCGCCTGAGCTTACGCCGCATCGAAGCCGAATTGAGCGGCGACCCCTTTCAGGCACAGCCCGACGATCCCCCGGCGCTGGCCGAGGAAATCGCCGCCCAATACCGGGCCAACCGGGGCGCGCTGGAGGCCGCCCTGGCCGAGGAGCGCTCTCGTCTCATCAAGGCCCGGCAAGAAATGGCCGCCGCCCAACAGGTGAAGAAAAAGCTCGAAGAAGTCCTGCCCCACTACCGTCAGCAGGACAAGGCCTACGAGAAACTGGTCAAGGACGGTTTCGCCGGCGCCCTGATGGGCAGCGACAAGAAGCGCGAGCGCCTGGAAAAGGAACAGGAATTGCAAACCCAGGGCTTTCTGATCGAATCGGCCAAGGCCGGCATGCTGCAATCAGAAAAGAAGCTGGCCCAGATTGATTCCGACTACCGCCGGCAACTGCATGCCGAGCGTAACGAGATTCAAGGGCAGGTCGACCGGCTGGCCCAGGAAGTGGCCAAACAGACGCACCGGCAGGCGCTGCTCGAATTGAAGGCCCCGCAGGACGGCGTGGTCAAGGATCTGGCGACCCATACCGCGGGCGCCGTGGTGCAGCCGGGCACGATCCTGCTGACCCTGGTGCCGGAAAACGAAATCCTGCGGGCCGAGGTCTGGGTCTCGAATGAGGACATCGGTTTCGTGCGCGAGGGCCAAGCCGTCAAACTCAAATTCGCCGCCTTTCCCTTCCAGAAATACGGCATGGTCGAGGGAAGGGTCGAGCACGTCAGCGCCGATGCGGCGGACGGCAACACGCCCGCCAGCAACGGCCGCGACCCGACGGGCCGTCAGCCGCTGGTCTACAAGGCCCTGATCCGCTTGAAAGCCATGCAACTGGAGATGGATCAGCAGCGTTTCCGACTTTCCGCCGGCATGCAGACCCACGCGGAAATCTGGCTGCGCGACCGGACAGTGATGGAGTACCTGCTATCCCCCGTCAGAAAGGCTTGGCATGAGGCGGCAAGGGAACGGTAGAGGCCGCGCGCGATGCGTCATTTCGCGCCCGCCTTCCGTGACTGGATCATGGCATTTCGCAAGATGGCATTCATTCGCGTTTGGTAGCCCTTGCCGTAGCTCTTAAGCCATGCCATCACGTCCGAATCAATCCGCACTGAGGCATGCGTTTTGACGGGCTTGAAAAAGGGGTTGGGCGCTGCTCGCGCCCAAAAGGCATCATCCAGCGGGGGAATGTCGTTGTAGTCGATTTCACTGTCTGGCCGCTCCGCCAAGGCCTTGAGTTCTGCTATGCGTTCCTCGGTCAGCGGCGGCAATTCGCCTTGCTTGTACCTAAGCATGCCCATAACGCCTCCTTTCCTTTCGGTCTGCGCGGCGGGCGCTGACGATGCGTATCACCTCGCGCGCCGGATCATCTTCAAAGCGCACGGTGTGCGCCACCAACAGCAACAAGAAACCGCGAACCGTGCCGAGGGTTTGCCAACGCTGCTCGCCGTTTTCGATGCGGTCTTGCTCCACGATGGCAAACGGGTCATCGAAGGCGTACACGGCTTCTTCAAATCGAATGCCATGCTTGCGGAAATTGCTTTCCGCCTTGTCCTCGTCCCACTCGAAATAGCGCCCGCTCTTCACGTTGTTATAGTAGCACCATATTGTATATACACCAGGGAGTTTACCCGGCGTGCGACAAGCCTTGGCCCGCAGGCTCAATCACCTTGGTCGTACCATCATCGCGCTCGACTTCATTCCCCTGGCCGTTGAAGATTGATACGTAGGGGCACGGCATGCCGTGCCCCTACACGGTTTCCGGCACGAAACAGTTCAAATATTCAATGGCCGGTTCTATAACTGGAAAACAGCGCCGCGACCTCGTCCGGACTGAAGCGGTATTGGCGATTGCAGATGTCGTCGCGGATGATGATTTCGCCGTGTTCGGCGAGGAGGGTTTCGGCATCCTGGCGGCCCAGGGCGCGGATCATGTCGCGGATCTTGTCCCAATCTTCCGGGCAGTGGTAGCAGACCGGCCGCGCGTCGTAGAGGCGCAGGCCGCGCTCGGCCATGTCTTCGTGAAATAGCCGGGTGAGCAAGGCTTCAGCGTCGAGTTCGAGCAATTCGGCGGGCTTGACGGTGGCGGCCAGTTGGCTGATGCGTCGCCAGCCGTCGGCGTCGCGGGCATCGGCCTCGGGCATTTTTTGCAGAAAGAGGCAGGCGGCGGCGTGCGGGCTGGCCGAGGCGAACAGGCGCGACGGCTGCTGCTCGGATTGCTCCAGGTAGTGCTCAAAAAGGGCGGCGATGCTGTCGCCGACCATGGGCACGAAGCTCTGGTAGGGCTGTCGGGCGCTTGGCAGGTCGAGGCTCATCAAGAGCTGGCCGCCCTGGCTTATGCCGAGCAGCTCGGGCGCCGGCGCGGGCGGCACGACCGGGTGGCTGCGCGCCATGCCGCGCATTTGCAATTGCTCGTTGCAATCCATGACCAGCAGCTGGATCGGGCCGCCGCCGCGCAATTGCAGCGTCAGGCGGCCCGGCTGCTTCAACTGGCCGGCGATCAGCGCGGTGACGGCGGCGGTTTCGCCGAGCAATTGGGCGACCGTCGGGGGGTAATCGCGGCCCTCCTGCATCTGCCGCCAGGCTTCGCCGAGATGGACGATGGCCCCGCGTATGTCGAGGCCTTCAAACAGAAAACGGCGGACGAAGCTGTCGCTCATGGGAGTTTCTCCGCATAGCTTTCCGGGGAAAAGCCGACCAGCAGCTCGCGGCCCGTGTCGAGCACCGGGCGCTTGATCAGCGCCGGATACTGCGCCATCAGCGTCAACGCCTTGGCGGCGTCGACATCGGCGCGCTCGGCCTCGCTCAATTTTTTCCACATCAGGCCGCGCCGGTTGAGGAGCGTCTCCCAAGCGGCTCGCGCCGCCCAGTCGGGCAGGTGCGACTGCGCAACGCCGGCTTTCTTGTAGTCGATGAATTCGTAGGCGATGCCATGTTCGCCGAGCCAGGCCATGGCTTTCTTCATGGTGTCGCAATTTTTGATGCCGAAGAGGCGGATCGTGGCCATTCCGGTTCTCCGTGAGGATGGGCGTTGGGGTAAAGGGCGACATTATCCCAGCTTTGCCGCCGGCTCGCGTGGCGATACGGCTTGGCAAACGCGCCGCCAGCGGCTACAACCCCAATGGAATGGCAACGGTCTTGCAAAGGAGAGAAGCATGAATATCGACACCCTGATCCGCGAGGTGCAGGCAAAGCTCGGCGTCCAGATCGACGGTCGCGCCGGCCCCGAGACCTGGCGCGCCATCCACGCCCGCATCGTCGGGCCTGCCCTGGCGCCAGACAACGAGACGCCGCCGATTGACCCGCGCAGTCAGGAATGCATCGCCACGCTGCTGCCCGAGGTCCAGCCGCTGGCCTTCGCCTTGATCGAAAAAGCGGCGATGCACGGCATCGCGATCAAAGTTATCAGCGGCGCCCGCAGCTATGCCGAGCAGGATGCCCTCTACGCCAAGGGGCGAAGCCAGCCGGGGCCGACGGTGACCAATGCCCGCGGCGGCTATTCCAATCACAATTTCGGCATCGCCTTCGATATCGGCGTATTCGAAGGCAAGCGCTATCTCGCCGACTCGCCGAAATACAAGGCCGTCGGCGTCCTTGGCACGGAGCTCGGCCTGGAATGGGGCGGCAATTGGAAAACCCTGGTCGATCAGCCGCATTTCCAACTGCGCCCCGCTTGGGCGACCGGCATGCGCGAGCGCGACATGCTTGCCGAATTGCGACGCCGCGTGGCGGAAAAAGCGGCGGTGTTTGCCTGAGTTCGTGACGGATGAGGAGAAATAGGACAAGGGCTCAAGGCCCCGTGGCGCTGACCGGCAAGAACAGCAAGAGCGCGTTATCGGGGGATGCCTGAAAGCCAAGGCACGGTACGCGCTGGGCGATGGCAGTTGAGGGGAAGCGGGGAGCCAACCCGGCGCTCGACGATTGTCCCGCTTGAAGCGTAGCGAAAGAGGGCTTCGCTTTCAGATTTCCACCCAATTCTCCACGCGCAGCCCCGCCACCCGTTCAAATTCGCGCGTGTTGTGCGTGACCAAGGTGGCGTTCACGCTGAGGGCATGGGCGGCGATCATGGTATTCAGCGCGCCTATGGATTGGCCTTGGCGTTCAAGCTGGGCGCGCAATTCGCCATAACGCCAGATGGCTTGTTCGTTGAAGGGCAGGATTTCCATCGGCGCCAGGAACATTTCCAATGCCGCCCGGTTACGCGGCGACAGGCTCTTGGCGACCCCATAGGCCAATTCCGCCGCCACGACGCTGCTCATGCCGATTTCGCCCAAGCGGTATTGGCGAAAACGCGCCAGTACTTCGGGCGGTTTGGCGTTGATGATGTAGATGCAGATATTGGTATCGAGCAAGATCATGGCGCAATCTCGGGCCGTAACTGCGGCTGCGGTTGCTCGCGCTGGAGCGTGAAGCCGGGCTCGAACGATTCCAGCCCCGCTTGCATCATTCCCCAAGGGTCATCCAGCGGCAATAACAGCACCCCGTTACCGAAATGGCGCACGCCGACCGTTTCGGCATTGGCAA
Organism: uncultured Dechloromonas sp.; assembly: GCA_964518615.1. Classification (GTDB taxonomy): domain Bacteria; phylum Pseudomonadota; class Gammaproteobacteria; order Burkholderiales; family Rhodocyclaceae; genus Azonexus. The sequence goes on from CAZFHE010000098.1 coordinate 5,374, forward strand.
AGCGGAATTCCTTGGGCAGCCGGACAGCCTGACTGCGGCCTGATTGAAAAAGGCGGGCGGTTTCCATGAAGGCGTCTCCGAGCGGACATGAGGCGAAGGGTAATGATCAATGGTAACTACCGCGCAAGTCGAAGTAAAGTCATGCCTCCCTTGCGCTCTCCATTTACCGGCGCGATTGCCCGTTCGTGGAATCCACGCTCAAAGCCGCCCCCGCGCTCGGGTACAATGTCGGCCTTCCCGCCTTACCCGAGTTCCTCCATGGCCGACATTCTTTGCCTTAAGGGCGATAGCGCTTTTTCCGCCTTCCGTTTGCAACGCCTGCTCGCCCGCCTCAAGGCGGCCGTGGCGGATATCGAAGGGGTGTCAGCCGATTACTGGCATGTGGCAGCGCTAAAGCGCGCCCTTGACGCCGACGAGCGGGCCAAGCTTGCGCAGCTCCTGGAGGAGCGGCCGGCGGGCAAGGACGAAGGCGAACTCTTTCTGGTCACGCCGCGCATCGGCACCATTTCGCCGTGGTCGTCCAAGGCTACCGATATTGCGTTCAACTGCGATCTGGAACCGGCCATCGAGCGCATCGAGCGCGTCGTCGCCTTTCATGTCGTGCTCAGGAAAGGCCGGGCGCCGAGCGCCGCCGAGAAAAAAACGGTGGCCGATCTGCTGCACGACCGCATGACCGAATCGGTGCTGGCCGACTTCGCCGAGACCGGCGAGCTGTTCCGCCATGTCGCGCCAAAGCCGCTGGCGACTGTCGACGTACTGGCCGGCGGCAAGGCGGCGCTGGTCGAGGCCAATGCCTCGCTGGGCCTGGCGCTGTCCGGGGACGAAATCGACTATCTGCTCGATATTTTCACCAAGGCCGGGCGCAATCCGACCGATGTCGAATTGATGATGTTCGCCCAGGCCAATTCCGAGCACTGCCGGCACAAGATTTTCAATGCCTCGTGGGTCATCGACGGCGAGCAGAAGGACAAAACGCTGTTCGGCATGATCCGCGAGACGCATCAGGCGCACCCGCAGGGCACGGTGATGGCCTATGCCGATAATGCCTCGATCATCGAGGGCGCGACGATCCAGCGCTTCTACCCGGATGCCGACCGGGGCTATTCCTACAAAGAGGAATTGACCCACATTCTGACCAAGGTCGAGACGCACAATCACCCGACGGCGATTTCGCCCTTCCCTGGCGCTGCGACCGGCAGCGGCGGCGAAATCCGCGACGAGGGCGCGACCGGCAAGGGCTCCAAGCCCAAGGCCGGCCTGTGCGGCTTCTCGGTTTCCAATCTCAATATTCCCGATGCGGTGCAGCCCTGGGAAAAAACCTATGGCCGGCCGTCGCGCATCGCCTCGGCGCTCGACATCATGATCGAAGGCCCGATCGGCGCTGCCGCCTTCAATAACGAATTCGGCCGCCCCAATCTGACCGGCTATTTCCGCACCTACGAGCAGGATGTGAACGGCAACGTGCGCGGCTATCACAAGCCGATCATGATCGCCGGCGGCCTGGGCAGCATCCAGGCCCGGCAATCCTTCAAGGAAGAGACTTTCCCGGTCGGCACGCTCTTCGTGCAACTGGGCGGCCCCGGCATGCTGATCGGCCTGGGCGGCGGCGC
>CAZFHE010000099.1:0-2461 GCA_964518615.1 uncultured Dechloromonas sp.
TATAGCCAACATTTTCGAGATCGTTATGCTTGCCCCCGGCGCGCAGGCAGGCCTGCACCGAGGCGGCGCGCACATAGGGCCGCTTGTCCGCGCCCAGAAACACGTCCTTGAACTGCACCATGCCGCTATTGGTGAACATCAGGGTCGGGTCGTTGCCCGGCACCAGCGGCGACGACGGCACGACGGCATGGCCTTTGCTGGCGAAAAAATCGAGAAAAATCTGGCGGATTTCTGAACTGTTCATGGACGGGCGAGCCTCAAGGGCAAGAAATTTCAAAACCTGTGATATTAACTCAGGCGCTGGCCTGTCCGGCGAAGCGGTCCAGGCGATCGGTGAAGAAACCGGCGACGCCGCGCCGCAAAAGATCGGCTGCGATGTCCGGCGCATCGACCGTATAGCACAGCACGGGCAGGCCCAGCGCCGCGGCCTCCTGCAACAGGGCGTCATCGACCCGCGTCGCCTCGCAATGCAGGGTTGTCGCCCCGACGCGACGGCAAAAATCGAGCCAGTCGTCTGGCGCCGACTCGAACAACATGCCGCGCCGAAGCCCGGGCGCCATATCGCGGGCCATGACGATGACTTCTGGCGAAAAGGACGACAGCAGCGCCTGATCGGGCGCCGTCCGCCACAATTCGCTGACCATCCGGATCACGGTCTTTGCCGTAACCGCCTCATGGCCGGCGGCCGGCTTGATCTCGACATTGGCCAATAGGCCAAGTTCACGGCACAGCCGGGCGGCGTCGGCCAGACGGGGAATGCGCTCGCCATGGCCGGCATCGAGAGCGAACAGCGCGTCATCCGGCGTCTCAGAAACGCGGCCCACGCCATCGGTGGTGCGCTCCAGGGTTTCATCGTGAATCAGCACCGGCGTGCCGTCGGCGCTCAACATGACATCGAACTCGACGGCGCGAAAACCCAGGCGGGCGGCTAGGCGGATGCCGGCCAGGGTGTTTTCGGGGGCCAGCGCCCCGCCGCCGCGATGGGCGATCCAGCGCGGCAGCGGCGTAACCATCAGAAGGGCTGAGTCTTTTTCAGCCGAGGCTGGGCGCTCAAGAGGCTGTTGCCGCCGGAAACCGCCGCGTCGAGCGCCGCCTTGGCGGGCTTGCGGTTATCCCAGACGGCTTCCAGTTCCTCGTTGGCAATGATGGACAGCGGCTCGATATTGGCCACGCGCATCGCCGTCCGCGCCCCCTGCCCCTTCAGCGACGCAATGGCAATATCCAGCGTCCGGTCGTCATCGCGCAAGAGGGCGCTGCGCGACGCGGCCCGGGCGGCGCTGGTCAAGGGCAGGCCGCCGTAGTGACGCACCACTTCGACCTGCATTTCGGGCGAAAGCAGGAATGCCACGAATCTCGCCGCCGCCTTGTATTCGGCTGCCGAGCGCCCCGCGCCTATCCACAGCGACACGCCATCGGCCAGCGTGCCGCGCCGACCGCCATAGACATCGTCATGGTGCGGCAGCGGCGCGACGCCCAGCTCGACGCCCCGCGCCTCGCGAAAATCGCTGGCCTCGCGGGAGTCGGTGGTAATCATCGCGCACTCGCCGTCGTTGAATTTGCCACTGGCCTCGTCGCGCCGGCCAAACAGCCGGAAATAACCGGCCTTGGTCCAGGTCGCCATCATCGCGATGTGCTTGACCTGCGGCAGGCCGTTGAAACTCAGCAGCCCCTTGTCGCTGGCGGCCGACAGGCCGGACAGGGCGCTGACATTATCGACATGCACCCACACCGGCCAGGAGGAGGTGTAGGGACAGGTGAAACCCGCGCTCTGCAACTTGTCGAGCATGCCCTGCATGTCCTGCCAGGTGGCCGGCGGCTGCTCGGGATCGAGTCCGGCCTTGCGCAAGGCGTTCTTGTTGTAGAACAGCACCGGCGTCGAATAAACCAGCGGCAGCGCCACCAGCCGGCCACGGCCATCGACGACGCCGGCCTTGAGATCGCTGGAAATGTCGCCCGGTTTGAACTGCTGGCCGGCATTGCTCATCATCTGGTGCAGGGGCACGAAATGCGCCGGCTGGCTGAGAATGCCGCCCGAGTCGGCGCGCCGCACCAGGTTCAGGATCGCCGGCTTGCCGCCCTTCTCGAAGGCTTGCAGGGTAATCGTCACGCCGCTTTCCTTATTGAAGCGCTCGACCACCTCCTGTAGCCGTTGTTCGACCTGCGGCCCGAGATTGTGGGCCAGCGCCAGCGTCACCGGCGCGGCGGGCTTGGCCGCGGGTTTGGCGGCAGGCTTGGCCGCGGGCTGGGCGGCATGGGCGGGAAGAATCAACACGGCCACGAGGGCCCCAAGGAGATGGGCGGACAGTCTCAAGGCAGTTCTCCAAATATGGCATCGAATTTTTTGATTATAGCCTCTCGACATCCTCTGGGCATTGCTGGACGGGCAAAACAATAGGGCACATGAAGGCCCAATCCTGCCTTGGCCGACACATTGCGACGCTTTTCGGGTCCCCATGTGGAG
>CAZFHE010000100.1:0-6598 GCA_964518615.1 uncultured Dechloromonas sp.
CGATCAAACCTGCATCAGCTCGGCCTCTTTCTGGGCGAGCATCTTGTCGACTTCGGCGATGTATTTGTCGGTCAGCTTTTGCATGTCGTCCTGGGCGCGATGCTCGTCGTCCTCGGGAATCTCGCCTTTTTTCAGCGCATCCTTCAAATGGGTGATGGCATCGCGGCGCAGGTTGCGGATGGCGACCTTGGTGCCCTCGCCCTCATGCTTGACGACCTTGGTCATCTCGCGCCGGCGCTCCTCGGTCAGGGCCGGCATGGGCACGCGAATCAGCTCGCCCTGGGTGGCCGGATTGAGGCCGAGGTCGGAATCGCGAATGGCTTTTTCAACCTTGGAAACCATGGCCTTTTCCCAGGGCTGGACGCCCAGGGTGCGGGAATCGACCAGGGTGATATTAGCCACTTGGTTCACCGGCATCATGGAACCGTAGTAATCGACCTGAACATGGTCGAGCAGGCCGGTATGGGCGCGGCCGGTACGAATTTTCAGGAGGTCGGCCTTCAGCGCCTCCAGGGATTTCTGCATCTTGTGTTCGGCGTTTTTCTTGATTTCGGCAATCATCCGTCGTCTCCCTCAGCAATAGACCAGCGTACCCTCGTTTTCGCCGCAGACCACGCGCTTTAGCGCGCCGGCCTTGAAAATCGAGAACACATTGATCGGCAGTTTCTGGTCGCGGCACAGCGCGAAGGCGGTCGCATCCATGACCGCCAGATTGTTTGCAATCGCCTCGTTGAAGCTGATCCGGTCGAAGCGGGTCGCGGTCGGATCCTTCTTCGGATCGGCCGTGTAGATGCCGTCGACCTTGGTCGCCTTCAACACGATTTCCGCGCCGATTTCCGAACCGCGCAAGGCTGCGGCGGTATCAGTGGTGAAGAAGGGGTTGCCGGTGCCGGCGCCGAAAATCACGACCTTGCCTTCTTCGAGATAGCGGATCGCCTTGCCGCGTATATAGGGCTCGACGACCTGCTCGATATTCAGGGCCGATTGCACGCGGGCATTCAAGCCGCATTGACGCATCGCGTCGGACAGCGCCATGGCGTTCATCACCGTGGCCAGCATGCCCATGTAATCCGCGGTGGCGCGATCCATCCCGGTGGCCGTGCCGGCCATGCCGCGAAAGATGTTGCCGCCGCCGATCACGACGCCGATTTCCACGCCCAAATCGGCAACCGCCTTGATCTCCCGGCAAATGTCCGCGATGGTCTGCGGATTGATGCCGTAGGCGTCGCCGCCCATCAGGGCCTCGCCGGAGAGTTTCAGGAGAATGCGCTTGTATTTGGGTGCGGTCATCGGCTTTTTCCTTGCGGATTACTTCTTGGCGGCGGCAGCGGCGGCCTGGGCGGCAACTTCGGCGGCGAAGTCGTCAACCTTCTTCTCGATGCCCTCGCCGACGACGAACAGCGTGAAGCCGGCGACGGACGCGCCCTTTTCCTTCAACAACTGTTCGATGGTCTGCTTGCCGTCGGCGGCCTTGACAAAGACCTGACCGAGCAGCGTGACTTCCTTCAGATACTTCTGCACGGTGCCTTCGGCGATTTTTTCCAGCATGTTTTCCGGCTTGCCGGATTCGCGGGCCTTCTCGATGGCGACGCGACGCTCGGCATCCAGCAGATCGGCCGACACGCCGGAGGCATCCAGCGACTTGGGCTTGGAAGCGGCGATGTGCATCGCCAGATCCTTGCCCAGCAGCTCGTCGCCGCCGACCAGATCAACCACGACGCCCACCTTGGCGCCGCCGTGAATGTAGGAAATCAGCTTGCCCTTGGCTTCAAAACGGACAAAGCGGCGGATCGACATGTTCTCGCCGATCTTGCCAACCAGGGCGGCGCGGGTCGATTCGACCGTGCCCTCGCCCATCGGCAGCGCCGACAGCGCGGCGACGTCGGCCGGGTTCTTGTCGGCAACCAGCTTGGCGCAGCCATTGGCCAGCGCGATGAAATCGTCGTTCTTGGCGACGAAATCGGTTTCGGAATTGACTTCGATGATCGCGCCCGTCTTGCCATCGGCAGCCAGGCTGACCGCGACGATGCCCTCGGCCGCGATGCGGGAAGCGGCCTTGGACGCCTTGTTGCCCAGCTTGACGCGGAGGATTTCCTCGGCCTTGGCCATGTCGCCGTCGGCTTCGGTCAGGGCCTTCTTGCATTCCATCATGGGCGCGTCGGTCTTGCCGCGCAACTCAGCCACCATGCTTGCGGTAATTGCCGCCATATTCATTCTCCTGATCTTATAAAACCGGCGAAGCCCCAAGGGCTTCGCCGCCACCTCTACAGGGTGCGCTTATTGTGCGGATTCTTCCTGAACTTCGACGAACTCGTCGTCGCCAGCCGCGACGATTTCCTGGACGACCTGGCTGCGGCCTTCGAGGATGGCATCGGCCACGCCGCGAGCGTACAACTGGATGGCGCGGGAAGAGTCATCGTTACCCGGGATCACGTAAGCGACGCCATCCGGGGAGTGGTTGGTATCGACCACGCCAACGACCGGAATGCCGAGCTTTTCGGCTTCGGTGATGGAAATCTTGTGATAGCCGACGTCGATGACGAAAATGGCGTCCGGCAGACCGGCCATATCCTTGATGCCGCCGATGGATTTTTGCAGCTTCTCCAGTTCGCGACGGAAGGTCAGCGCCTCCTTCTTCGACATCTTTTCCAGTTCGCCGGCTTCGACAGCCAGTTCCATCTCTTTCAGGCGCTTGATCGACGTCTTGACCGTCTTGAAATTGGTCAGCATGCCGCCCAGCCAGCGCTGGTCGACATAGGGCGCGCCGGCGCGACGCGCTTCCTCGGCGATGATTTCACGGGCCTGACGCTTGGTGCCGACAAACAGCACATTGCCGCGATTGCTGGCGAGCTTCTTCACGAAAGACATGGCTTCGTTGTACTTGGCCAGGGTCTTTTCGAGATTGACGATATGGATCTTGTTGCGAGCGCCGAAGATGTACGGAGCCATCTTGGGGGACCAGAAACGGGTCTGATGGCCGAAATGAACACCGGCCTCCAGCATTTCACGCATGGTAACGGACATGTAAAACTCCTTAAGGGTTGAACCGCCACCCGCCGCAAACGCACGCCTCTTCTGGCGCACACCCTTAATCGGCGGATGTGTGGATTTCGCCGCCGGCATCACGCCGGCAAGCATCTTTCCGACCACGAGAGCCGGAAAAACTTTTCGATTATAGCCTGTTCCAAAGCTGGGCGAAAGTTCAACAAGAAGCGAACCCCCTCACCGCTCCCGCAAACTCTCCTGAGCATGCTGGATCAAGGGGGAGAGGAAGTATTCGATCACACGCCGCTTGTCGGTCTTGATTTCCACCGCCACGGCCATGCCCGGGCTCAGATTGACGTCCGCGCCGCCGACCCGGATGGCCGATTTGTCCATCTTGACCCGGGTTGAATAGATCAGCCCGCGCCGCTCGTCGTTGATCGCATCATGCGACACCGACATCACCCGGGCGTGGATGGTGCCGTATTTGGTGTATTGAAAGGTTTCGATCTTCACCTCGGCCGCCTGCCCCGCCCTCACGAAGCCGATGTCCTTGTTGTCCAGAAAGGCTTCCACTTCCAGCACGTCGTCTTGCGGCACGATCATCATCAGCGCTTGCGCCGGCGTCACCACGCCGCCTTCGGTATGGATGGCAAGCTGCTGCACCGTGCCGTCCACCGGCGAGGTGAGCGTCATCCATTTGCCCCGCGTGTCGGCCTTGAGGAGTTCTTGTTCGAGCGCGCTGGCTTTTTGCTGGCCATCGCTCATGCTGTCGAGCGTCGCCCGGCGCAGTTCGGCCAGGAGTTCCACGCGCTGTCCGCGCACTTGCCGCAGCGCCGCCTCGATCTCCTTGGCGCGGCTTTTCTGATTCGCGAGATCGGCCTCCTGTTCGATGCGCGCCTGTTCGCGCTCGAGGTAGCCATGCCGGGAGACGAATTGCCGGTCGACCAGATCCTTGTAGTCCTTGGCCCGTTGCCGGGCGATGGGCACGGTTTGTTCGAGCTTTTTCACCAGGGCTTCTGTCGAACGTAATTCCGCCTCGCGCTGCGCGATGTCGGCTTCGATGCGCTGGCGCTTGGCCCGGTATTCGTCGAGTTGCCCGGCCAGGAGCCGTTCCGCTTCCAGGAACATCGCATCGCTGACCTCGGGCGGTCGCCGCATCGGCACATCGCGCGCGGCCTCCAGAGACGCCAGCAAGGCCCGGCCGCGTTCGACCTGCAAGCGCGCCGCGTCGAAATCGTTGTCGATCCGGTCCCGGTCCGCGATTGCCATGGTTGCGTCCAGTTCGATCAACACATCGCCCGCCTTGACCATCTGTCCGTCGGAGATATGAATCGCCTTCACGGTGGCCGTCTCGAAGGGCTGGATCGTCTTGGTGCGCTCATTGGGCACGATCTTGCCCTGCGCCGTCGCCACCACGTCGATTTTGCCGAACAGGGCCCAGAGCAGCGCCAAGAGCGCGAAACAGAGCAACAGCCACATCGCCGCGCGCGGCGCGGGCGACACGGGCGTTTCCTGCAAGGCGAGCGCGGCGGGCAGAAACCTGGCCTCGTGCGGCAGGCGCTCGACCGGCCCCATCTCTTGGCGATGCCGCCAGGCATGGGTGAAGGCTGCGCCGTAATGTTTGAATAGCCCGGCCATCGCCTGAAAGCGAAGTGAACGCATCCTCTTCTCCCTCAGCCCTGCTGCAAACGATAGAGCCGTGCGTAATGCCCGGTTTCCTGGCGCAGCAGTTCGGCGTGGCTGCCGATTTCGACGATTTGCCCGCGATCCATGACGATGATCCGGTTCGCGTCGCGCACGGCCGAGAGCCGGTGGGCGATGATGATCACGGTGCGCCCTTGAGAGATCGCTTTCATGTTGTTTTGAATGATGCGTTCGGATTCATAGTCGAGCGCGCTGGTCGCTTCATCAAAAATGAGGATGCGCGGATTGGTCATCAAGGCCCGGGCGATGGCGATGCGCTGGCGCTGCCCGCCGGACAGGGTGGAGCCGTGTTCGCCGACCAGGGTGTCGTAGCCTTCGGGCAATTCGAGAATGAATTCATGCGCGCCCGAGAGTTTCGCCGCCCGAATCACCGCCGGCAGCGGCGCACCGGGGTCGGCGAGCGCGATGTTGTCTCGGATGCTGCGGTTGAAGAGCACGTTGTCTTGCAAGACGACGCCAATCTGGCGGCGCAGCGAACTCGCCTCGGCTAACGCGAGATCCATGCCATCGACCAGCACCCGGCCGCGCTCGGGCACGTAGAGCCGTTGCACGAGTTTGGTCAAGGTGCTCTTGCCCGAGCCGGAACGCCCGACGATGCCGATGACCTCGCCGGCCGCGATGTCGAGCGATACCCGGCGCAGCACTTCGGGGCCGTCGGGACGGTAGCGGAACACGACGTCGTCGAAGCTCACCCGTCCGGCCAGGGGCGGCAGCGCGCTTTTGGCGCCGGCGACTTCGGTGCGGGTATTCAGAATATCGCCCAGGCGCTGCACCGAAATGCCGGTCTGCTGAAAGTCCGTCCACAATTGGGCGAGCCGCATCACCGGCTGCGCCACCTGGCCGGCCAGCATGTTGAAGGCGATCAATTGGCCGACCGTCAATTGGCTGTCGATGACGAGCCGGGCGCCGACATACAGGGTCGCCACCGTCACGATCTTGGAAACCAGGCTCACCCCGCCGTTGGCGAAGGCGCCGATCATCGCCGTGCGAAAGCTCGACGACACATAGGCGGCCAACTGGTTGTCCCATTTGCGCGTCCAATGCGGTTCCACCGCCATGGCTTTCACGGTGTCGATGCCGCTGATGGTTTCGACGAGAAAGGCTTGATTCTCCGCGCCGCGATTGAATTTCTCATGCAGCCGGGCGCGCAGGATGGGCGTGAAGCCGAGCGAAATCGCCGCATAGCAGGGCAGCGAGATGACCACGATCAAGGTCAGCCAGCCGCTGTAGAAGAGCATGACCGCGATGAACACGACCGAGAAGAGCAAATCGAGCAGCAAGGTGATGGCATTGCCGGTCAAAAAGGAACGGATGTTTTCCAGTTCGCGCACCCGCGCCACCGAGTCGCCGACCCGGCGGGCCTGGAAATAGGCGAGCGGCAGGGTCAAGAGATGGCGAAAGAGCCGCGCGCCGAGTTCGACGTCGATACGGCTGGTGGTATGAGAGAACACATAGCTGCGCAAGGTGGTGAGCGCGACTTCAAACAGCACGACGACGGAAAGCCCGATGGCGATGACATCGAGCGTGGTGAAGCCGCGATGCACCAGGACCTTGTCCATCACGACCTGAAAGAAGAGGGGCGTGATGAGGGCGAAGATCTGCAAGGCGAAACTCACCACCATCACTTCGCCCAGGAGCTTGCGGTATTTGACGATGGCCGGCACGAACCAGGTGAAGTCGAATTTCTTCATCTCGCCGGCCAAGGAGGCGCGCGAGGTGAAGAGAATCAATTCTCCCGTCCAGCGGTTTTCCAGTTCGGCCAGGGTCACGCTTTCCGGCCGCCCGGCGGCGGGGGATTGAATCAAGACTTGATCGCCTTCCACCCGCGCCAGCATGAAGAATGCCGGCGAGCCGTCGGCTGCGCGCCCGATGGCGATGGCCGGCAAGGGGGTGCGCGACAGGCGGGAAG
>CAZFHE010000101.1:0-7350 GCA_964518615.1 uncultured Dechloromonas sp.
CACCAGCCGCGCCCTGCCCCCGGCCCGCGGCGGCCGGTGATTCGCCGGGGGCATCCAGTGCCAGGCGCACGCGGTAGAGGCTGTCGCGCGGCTGCAAGGGCGAGCGGGCGTCGGCCAGGGTCGGCAAGGGGCCGCCGTGGCTGGCGGCCAGCATGGGATGGGGCAACTGGGTCAGCCGGGTGTGTTCGATGTCCACCACCGTGGCGCTCCAGGCTCTGCCGGGCAGGTGGATGGGGTAATAACGGGCCGTGGCGCCGGGTTGGAGTCTCGGCAACTCGCTTTGGGCGACAAAGGCTTCGACCAGCCAGGGGCCGGGACCGATCAGGCTCCCGAGGGGCTGACGAGGGCTGACCCAGGCGCCGACCCCGATATTCGGGTCCACATCCGCCAGTTTGCCGGCAAAGGGCGCGGTCAGGGTCAGGCGCTCGCCTTCGGCCAGCACGGCCTGCCATTCGGCTTCCCGCAGCGCCCGCCCTTGCAGGATAAGCGGCAGGCGTTCCAGCCCGTCGTCGTCCCGGGATGACACGCTGCGCCACTCCGCTTCCAGGGTTTCCCGCGTGAGCGCGGCGCGTTCGGCGTGATAGCTCAAGTCCGGCTGATCGAGTATCAGCAAGGGCGAACCGGCGGCGAAGTGGCCGCCTTCTCGCGCGAGGAACTGCACCCGCGCCGGCAACGGGCTGTAGAGGGTCACGCTCTGGCCGGGATGGTGCCAGGCCACCGCGCGCACCGGCGTGGGCCAGGGCCAGAGGGCGATGGCAAAGAGCGCAGCGGGTATCGCCAGCAGCAGGCTACGCCGCAAGCGCGGCGCTTTCTCGCGCTGGCCATACCAATACTGCATTTCATTCCAGACGGGCCTTGCGATAAACCACCAGATCTCCACCGCGAACAGGAACAGCCCCAGGAGCTTGAAGAAAAACAGGTAGACCGCGATGGCGATGCCGGTAAATACGATGAGCCGGTAAATCCATGTGATCCACGCAAAGGCGATCAGAAAGCGGCGTAGGCGCGGCGGCAGCGCTTCGGGCTCGGGTTCCGGCAGGCCCATCACGGCGCGCCGCAGTTGCGCCCGGGCCAGCGCGAAGGCGCGCTCGTGCAGATTGGGCACATCGAGCGCATCCGAGAGTACGAAATAACCGTCGAAGCGCATGAAGGGGCTGATATTGAGGGTGAAGGAAATCACCCAGGCGGTGGTGGCGACGAAAAACAGCGCCTCTTTCAAGGCCCCCTCGCCCGCCAGATGCCAGGCCAGCGTGGCCAGCCCCGCCAGCGCCAGTTCGCTGATAAAGCCCGCCGACGCAATGGCCAGCCGTTGCCGGCGATCCGCGAGCCGCCAGGATTCGGTGGTGTCGGTGTAAAGCATGGGCCACATCACCAGGAAGGCCACGCCCATGTGGGCCACGCGCGCGCCGTAGCGGGTCGCGGTCAGCGCATGGCCCAGCTCATGCACGCTCTTGGCGATGAAGAGAGCGACCAGATAGCCCAGAAAACCGGCCGGCGACAGGGATTGGGCGAAGGTCGCGACAAAGCTGTCCCACTGACGCAGGGTCAGCCCCAGCCCCAGCGCGGAGAGGCCGATCACCAGCCAGGCGGTCGACGGGTGATATAGCCAGCCGAGCCACCGGGACAAAGCTTCCAGCGCCGTCGCGGGACGCAAGAGCGGCACCCGGAAAAACAGATAGTGGTGCAAGAGCCAGCGCAGGCGATTTGCGTAGCTGCGCCGATAGAGGGTGTTCAGATGGCTGGCTTGGCCGGGCGCGTGGACTTCCAGCAATTGGTTCTGCATCAGGAACTGGTGCAGGGCCTCGATTTCGTTTTGCGTGGGACGCAGCAGGGTTTGCTCCGCCACCTGGCGAAGCAGCGCGTCGGCGCGCCCCACGGGCCAGCGCGAGAGCAACTCGAACTCCACCCAGCCCAGCCGGTAGAACTGGTTGTTGACCGGGTCTTGCAGCGCCCAGATGGGCGCGCCGTCGCGGTCGTGGCCGGCGGGACGAATTTGCAATTCCGGCCGCAAGGGCAAGAGCTCGGCAAGCGGCGGCGAGGCGGACATCTCTGCGCTCACAGTCCCGCCCATTGCCGCAGCGCGCCCAACGGACGACGGAACACCCAATAGACCAAGGGATAGCGCTCGCCATAAACCTTGGCTACGCCGCGTAGCCCGATATGCTCCGCCTTGCCGTCGGTGAGCCGGCCCCGGATGTGATAACTGGCCACGCCTTCGGGAGACAGACTGGCCTGATAACTGGTCTGTTCGAGACTGGCCGGCAGGGCGCTCAAGGGATGGGCCTGCAAGTAAACCCTCATGTCCGCGCCCTCTTCCAGATTGATGGCATCCGGCACCGGCAACCACACCAGCACGCCCAGGTCGTCGGGCTGAGCCAGTTGTCCCAGGCGCTCGCCGGTCATCACGGGCTTGCCCAGCCAATCGTTCGGATCGCTATACACGAACACCCCGTCGTGGGAAGCGCGTATTTCAAGCCGCTGCAAGGATTCTTGCAGATGGGCCAATTCGGCGTTGCGCTCCCTTACCCGGCCTTGCAGGGCGGCCAAGTCGGCGCGGCTCTGGTTCTGGTCGAAGGCCTTTTGCTGGGCGGCCAGCGCATCCGCCCTGGCCACGGCCAGGGCTTCGGTCGCCACGGCATGGCGGTTGCGCAAGGTGGTGTCGTCCAGCGATGCCAGGAGCTCGCCCGCGCGCACTTTGCGATTGGGTTCGACATGGATGGTTTTGACCACGCCATCGACCGGCACCGTGACGGCTTCTGCGTGCAGCGCGATGATTTCGGCCGGGGCCAGAACCGAGGTGCGCACCGGCAGGGCCGAGAAGGCCAGCACGGCGGCGGCTAGCCACACGAGACGCCGGGGCTGTTCTCTCCAGCCTTGCCAGCGCTCGCGCCAATAGAGCGAGCGGCCGCGCAGATGGGCAAAGGCGTGGGCATAGGTGTCCCGCAGCAATTGCAGCCAGTGACGCTGGGCCTCGGACCAGGGCTGCTCGGCGGTCAGCAACAAAGCGCCCACGCGCACGCCGTGCAAGGTATCGAGCGGCAGACACAGGGCCTGGGCGGGCCACCATTCCCGCCAGGATGAAGCGAGGTCGGCGGGCAAATCCGCCGCCGTGAAAGGCTGGGCCAAGCGGCTGCGGCGGCGCTCGGTCACCGGCTCCGCCGTGAAGGGCTGCGCCAGCAAACCGCCCCGCGGAGGCAATTCGTCCAAGAGATGCGCGCATAGCTTTTGCACCCACTGGGTAAAGAGCGTGGACTCATGCACGCTGACCAAACCCGACACGCTCTGCACCTGCCAGCGGCCCAGACCGTCGAGCAGGCACACGCAGGCCTGCTGGTAAGGCACCAGATGCCAGGTTTCGTTGGCGACCACGAAGCCTAGGGCGGCGATATCCGGCGCCTGCAAGGCCTGGCGTTGCAGGCTGGCGAAAACGGGCCACAGCCCGGCGGAATCGGGCATGGCGTCAGGGCGCGGGCGGGTTGAAGCGGGCGTCGCCGCTCATGCCCGGCAAGAGTTCGGGCGCGCGGGCGGTGAGGCTCGCTTCCAGTTCCACCGTCTGGCTCACGGCATCGACCCGCGCATTGATGGCGGTGACGCGGGCTTCATAAGTCTTGCCGGTTTCGTCGATGGCGACGCTAAAGGCAGCGCCGGTCTTGAGCCATCGCAGCCAGAGCCCCGGCACATTGAGGCGCAGTTTCAGCGGGCCGTCGCTGACCACTTCCAGCAAGGGCTGATTGGCCGCCACGCCCTGGAAGGGGCGAACCAGCACCTTCGCGGTGTGGCCCGAAAAGGGCGCGCTCACGCTGCAATAGGCGAGTTGGGCCTTGACCATGCGAACCTGGGCGCGCGCCCGGTCCACCGCATTGGCGGCCAGACCCACCTCCACTTCGGTGGCTTGTTGCAGCCCCTGCAAGCGCAGTTTCACTTCCAGTTCCTGCTCTGCGCTTGCGCGTTCGGCCTCGCTCATGGCGACGCGGGCCTGTTGTTCGGAGCAATCGAAACGCACCAGCACGCGGCCTTTGGCAAAGGCCTGGCCCAGCGCGGTATTCACTTCCACGATGCGTCCGGGCATCTGGCTGACCAGCGTGGTTTCCAGGGCCGGGGCCAAGAGCACGCGCACGGGCGCGGCATTGGCGCTGGCCGCGCTTTCCGCCCACGCCCCCTGGCCCAACAGGGCCGCGCCCGCCCACAGGGCGATCCGGATCAGTATCGACGGCGATTTCATTCCATTTCCTTTTTATGACAATAGATCAATTTTTTTGACGGCGAATGGCGCTGCCCCGCCACCCGCGCCGCATGAAACAGGGGCAAGACATGTCGCCCCCTGCAAGCCTTGCCGCTCATATCCCGATTACGGATTCCGGCTTTTCAACAGCCACGCCTGGAAGCTCGCCAGATGAGCGACCGTGGCGGCCTCGGCAAAGGCGATCAGGGCGCTGGCGCTGACCTGGGCCGGCAGGACGCTACGGTATTCCTCTGTCCCCAGCACGGCGCCATCCGCTTGGCGCATGGTCCACAGCGCGCGAACCGGGCGGCTTCCATTGCCTGTCGCGGGCGCGAGATCCAGCGCCAGTTGCAGGGAGACGCCCGCCCCGGGCGCCTCATTCAATTTGAACTGACTGCGCGCGAGAACCCGGCGCACGGCGGCGTGGAGCTTCATGCCGGTATCGGGCGCGCCAACGCTCTCCCGTGCCGCAATGTCGAGCCGGATACCGGGCAGAGCCTGCGCTTCGGCCACGGGCCGCACCGGGAAGGCGTCGGTTTCGACCTCTTTCAGGTGCCTGGAAACCACGGCGGCCAATTCGGCGATGCTCAAGTGTTCAAAGTCGTCGCCAGGCAGCACGTCCAGTCCAATCGAGTTGTAGATGCGGCCAAAAACCGCCTGGGCGTGGGCATAGGCCAGGTGGCGCTGGTGATCGGAATTGAGCGCGCGCACCTCGGCGCGGATCAGTTCAAGATCCGATTCCGCGCGGGTGACAAGCGCCGCTTTGGAAAAGCTCAACAGCCGCTGATCCACGAGGCTCGATTCGCGCGCGATTTCCAGTTCGTGCAGCGACATGCGATAGCGCTCGATGGCGACGCGCACCTGGGTCAGGATGGCCATGGACAAGGCCATACGGCGGGCGTCATCCAGTTGCTCCTGCGCTTCGCGGGATTTGTTGATGCTCGGCAGCGCGGCCAGACGCATCAGGTTGAGGCTTGCGCGCAGGGTCGTATCCACCCAGCTGTTGTTGTACAGGTAGCGGTTGCTGTCGTACTGGGGGCCAAAATTCAAGCTCAGATTGGGCAGGACGGACAGCATCTGCTTGCGCGCTTCATCGGCGGTGATCCGGCGGCGGTAATCTTCTTCGCGCAACTCGGGACGGTTGTGCAGGGCGAGCTCCTCCAGCTCGGCCACGTTGAAGGGCGCGCTCATCAAGGCGGGCTCTTCATCCTCCCTCAGCGTGAAGTCGGTGCCCGGGGTGATATTCATGAGGGCGGCCAATTCGCGCTTGGCATACTCCAGTTCTTGCCTGCGCGCGGCCAGCAAACCAATGACATCGAGCAGTTGGCGCTGGTAATTGAGCGCCTCGCGAGGCGGCAAGAGCCCTAAGCGTCCGGCCTCTTGCGAGCGCTCCAGCGCGGAGCGCGCGCGGACCATCAGGGCTTCGGTCTGGGGCGTCAGGCGCTGGGCCCCCACGGCGCGCCAGTACGAGGCGCGCACATCCTCGACGATGGTCTGCATCACCCGTTTGCGCCGCTCTTCGCTGATCAGGAACTGATCGGCCTGCTGGCGCGCGCGGAAATAACTGACGCCAAAATCCAGCACGCTCCAGGAAAACTCCACCCCGGCAATGCGCCGGCGGCGCTCCTGCGAACTGGTGGGATTGCCGCCCCACAGCCTCTGGCCGGTCACCACGTCGTAGCTGGTGGAGCCGGCATCATTGTTGCGAACGGTGTAGCCCGCGGAGGCGAGCACGCTGGGCAACATGTCGAAGCGGCTGACTTCGGCCAGGCTGAGATTGACCGCCGACTCCATCACCTTGAGGCGGTAATCCAGATTGTATTTGAGGGCGCGAGCCAGGGCTTCATCAAAGCCGATGGGAGCAAAGACCTGTTCCTGGTCGCGATAAATGCGGAACTGGTCGTCCTGCACGCGTTCGAGCACGGCTTCCGGGCTCAGGATGTCGGGCATTACGGAACAACCGGCGAGTGCCGTGACCACGGCGAGCGCGGAGAAAAAATATCTTGTTTTCATAATTTTGATTATATATTCACCCAAAGCCGCGCCCCGAGGGGCAAGCGGGGATTCCTGCCTGTCCGGGCGCGGCGGCTCATGGCGGATGATTCAGAGATGACGTGATTGCTCCTCATGAACGCCGAGCGCTCTGGTCAGACGCTGGAACGGCCCCCGTGGACGCCGGAGCTTCTTCTAGCTGTCGAGCCAGTTCCTCCGCCTGTGCCGTGGTGCGGTGATGACGCGAGAGGCGTTGCATCTGGGCGGCGATGTCCGCCCGGTTCGCCGCGATTTCAGCAGGCGGCGCATCGCCGGTCGGCGCTTGGAGCATCCCCTCCGGTTCGTTTTGCGACAAGGGATGGTCCGATTCCGCCGCCTCTTCGTCCGCCTGGCTAGGCTGGACATCCGCCGGCGCATCGGAGGCGGCGGCATCTCCATCGGGCTCGATCAAGGCCAGCGAAAAGTCACCCCTCCTCGATGACGAAGCGCGACGCTCATCGTCTTCGTCATCAGCGGCGCGCAGGGACGCGTTCAACTCGTACTGCCGCTGCGCATCCCGTCCGGCGCCGCGGTGGCTGCGCGATGCATCCTCGACCGCGGGCAAGACATGCAAGGACGGATCGGTCGTCAAGCCAGCGCCCACGGACGAAATACCGACTTCATCCCCAGCCGAGCCCATGCCGCCGGTCTGATCCCGAGCCTCTTCCACCGCGACAAGCACATGCAGGCTGGGAGTGGTGGCGAGGGACACCTTGATGCCGCTGTCCGTTGCTGGTTCAGGCGGAGGGAATGGGCTCGATGGCAACGTATACGAGGAAGGCGGCGCGATGGTCGGCGGCTCGACTACCGGCGGGGGCGGCTCGATAACCTTGGCCGAGACTGTGATGCTTACCGTGTAGGCGTTGGAATCAATACCGTCCGACACGGTGTAGGTGAAGCTGTCCGTACCGGTGTAGCCCGTGGCCGGCGTGTAGGTGTAGCGGCCGTCCGCGTTGACGACCACGCTGCCGTGACCCGGATCGCTGGCTTTGGCGTAGGTCACGGTCTGCCCGCTATCAACCTCGGTGTAGGCCGGCAGCTTGCCCGTATGGGACGTGTTGTAAGCGGTGGTGAAGCTGTCATCCGCCGCCGTCGGC
>CAZFHE010000102.1:0-2457 GCA_964518615.1 uncultured Dechloromonas sp.
AGTCAGCCAGAAAACAGGGCACTTCATCCGAAGTGCCCTTTTTCTTTGGCGCGACGGGATTTTTTGGCGCAATGCGCGAAATTCAATTCTGTTCTGGCTTTTTTCCAAATTATCCGTATAATGCCGGCTCTTGCAGCGCGCCCGTAGCTCAGTTGGATAGAGTATCTGGCTACGAACCAGAGGGTCGGGCGTTCGAATCGCTCCGGGCGCGCCAGCAGAACAATCAAGCCACCCTAGCGGTGGCTTTTTTGTTATAAGGCGGCGTGTTCAAGCATCCTCGGTGGAAAAAATGTCCAATACCCCTGATGGTCAGCCCTTCGATGCCTCGGTCGAGGCGGCGCTGGATGCCGTGGCCGATTGTCTTCGCCGCGCCCGGCGGGCGCTGTTCATTACCGGGGCGGGGATTTCGGCTGATTCCGGTTTGCCCACCTATCGCGGCGTCGGCGGCTTGTACGACAACGAGGCGACCGAGGAAGGGCTTCGGATCGAGGACGCCCTGTCGGGGGAGGTGTTCTCCCTGCGCCCGGACATCACCTGGAAATACCTGGCCCAGATCGAGGAAAATTGCCGAGGGGCCAGGCCGAATGCGGCGCATCGGGCCATTGCGCGGCTAGACGACGTCCTGGAACGGGTCATGGTCTTTACGCAGAATGTCGACGGCCTGCACCGGGCGGCGGGAAGCCGCGAAATCATCGAGATACACGGCAATCTGCACGAATTGACATGCACGCGCTGCCGCCACGAGGAGGTGGCGGCCGATTTCGCCGGGCGTGAAATGCCGCCGCGCTGCCCGGCCTGCGGCGGCATCTTGCGGCCCAAGGTCGTGCTGTTTGGCGAGATGCTGCCCGAAGAAGCGCTGAATCGCTTTATCGACGCCTTGCAAGATGGCTTTGACATCGTTTTCAGCATTGGCACGTCCAGCGTTTTCCCCTATATTGTGCAACCCGTCGTGTTCGCGGCCGGAAGCGGCATTCCGACGGTGGAAATCAATCCCTCGCCCACCGCGCTGAGCGACATCGTGGATTTCGCCCTGCCGCTCGGCGCCGCCGAGGCCATGTCCGCCATCCTGGCGCGGGCCGGAATGGCGGCTTCCTAGCCTTCCCGCGCCGCCCCGGGAATAAGACATATAAAATATTTGCTGCGTTGCAGCAAAAGCGCTTGACAATGCTGGATGGCTGGTTAGAATAACCGCATGCTGCAACGCAACATGATGCGGCAGCGCCCATCATCTCAACCTCACAGGAGCATATTCATGATTGCCCAGTCTCAAGAGCTCGCCAAGTCCGGCTTCCATTTCGCCCAGTTTTGCGCCAATACCGCCTTCGACGGTATCGAGCGTCTGTCCCAGCTGAACCTGGCGGTTGTCCGCTCGGCGCTTGAAACCTCCGCCGCCAACCTGAACACCCTGCTCGGCGCCCGGGATATCAAGTCCTTCATGGATCTGCAACAGTCGATTTCCGCCCCGAGCATCGACAAGGGCATCGAGTACTCGCGCAATGTGTTCGCCATCGCCGCGGAAGCCAAGGACAAGATCGCCAAGGAAGTCGAAGTCCAGGTGGCTGAAACCCATGCCAAGGTTTCCGGTCTGGTCGAGAAGGCCCTGGCCTCCGCGCCGGCGGGTTCGGAAGTCGCCGTGGCCGCCGTCAAGTCGGCGATCAAGAGCGCCGACGACGCCTACAAGGGCCTGAACAAGGTGGTCAAGCAAGTGACCGAAGTGGCCGAGGCCAATGTTTCCGCCGCGACCAACGCGACCCTGAAGGCGGCCAATGCCGTCGTCTCGAAGGCCGCCTGAGTCTCAGCCGTTTGCCTCAATAAAAAAACCGGAGCTTGCTCCGGTTTTTTTTATGTCCGGCTCTCAGGCGGCGCGGCCTATTTACGCGGCGTCTTGATTGGCTTGCCCTTGCCGCCGCGATGGCCCCGGCAAAATTCGAGGCGTTCGCCCTTGAGCTTGCCGGCCATGCCGTCGACGACCGGCAGGATGGCTTCCAGCGCGGTCTTGCCGGGGCTGGCGGTGATCAGTTTGAGGCCGCGTCCTTTTGGCAGCAGGCGGATTTCCTCCATGGCGAAAACCAGCGCCCGGCCGTCTCGGGTCAATAGCGCGATGTCGCCGTCGGCCGGGGCCGGCTGGAAAACCGCCGGGGATTCGGCATCGTCGAGCGTCATGAAGGCTTTGCCGGCCTTGCCGCGCGACAATAAATCCTCGCCCTGGCAGCAAAAACCGTAGCCGCCGTCGGCGGCGACCAGATAGCGTTTTTCGGCGCTTACGGCCTGGGCGAGACAGGGTTTGCCGCCATCCTGAAAGTCGGCCAGCGAGGCAGCTGGAATGCCGTCGCCCTTGCCGCCGGGAATGTCGGCGGCGGCGATCGAATAGGCGCGGCCCTTGGTGTCGAGCAGGACCAAGTGATCGACGGTGCGGCAGGGCAGGCAGGCGAGCAGGCTGTCGCCGGAGCGGAAGGT
>CAZFHE010000103.1:0-4766 GCA_964518615.1 uncultured Dechloromonas sp.
CTAGCCCTCCCCCGCAAGCAGGGGAGGGAACAAAGCCCCTTCCCCCGCCTGCGGGGGAAGGTTGGGATGGGGGGAGCAGCGCCAGATTGTGTAAGCATTTGAACCGAACTCGCTCTAACGGAAAAGCGCCGTGGGGAGCGGCTTTGGTTTGATTTTCAATATCCTATCAAGGTTGTCCCGGCCAAGGCAGCCAGGGCGCTCTGGCGTACCGTGCGCGGATCAAGGCGTCGTCACCATTGCCTCGATGCGCTGCCAAGGCTCAGGCGTTGAGCTTTTCCAGCGCCTCGCGCAGTTTGCCCGGTTCTTCCAGGCGCAGCATGCGGCGGACGGCGGGGGCAAGCTCGCCGACATCGGCCTTGAGCACGCGATTTTTGACCTTGAGGATTTGCGAAGGGTGCATCGAGAAGATGCGCAGGCCCATGCCGAGGAACAGCCGGGTCAGCTTCGGGTCGCCGGCCATTTCGCCGCAGACGGAAACGGGGATGTCGGCCTTCTCGGCGCTGGAGAGGGTGTGGGCAAGCAGCATCAGTACCGCCGGATGGAGCGGGTCGTAGAGCGCGGCGACCTGCTCGTCGGAGCGGTCGATGGCCAGCGTGTATTGGATCAGGTCGTTGGTGCCGATCGAGAGAAAGTCGAGGCGGCGCATGAACAGGCCGATGGCCAGCGCGGCGGCGGGAATCTCGATCATGCCGCCGACCTGGATGTTTTCGTCGAAAGCGATTTTTTCGCCGCGCAGGCTGGATTTGGCCTGTTCCAGCGCGGCCAGGGTCTGGTCGATTTCGTGAGCGTGCGCCAGCATCGGGATCAGGAGTTTGATCGGGCCGTATTTCGAGGCGCGCAGGATGGCCCGCAACTGCGTCTGGAACATCTGCGGCTCGGCCAGCGACAGGCGGATGGCGCGGCGCCCGAGCGCCGGGTTGGTCTTGACCCGGTCATGGACGCCCGAGCCGGTATGCAAATCCTTGTCATTGCCGAGGTCGAAGGTGCGTATGGTGACCGGCCGCCCCTCCATGCCCTTGACCACTTTTTTGTAGGCTTCGAACTGCTCGTGTTCGTCGGGCATGTCGCCGCGATCGAGAAAAAGGAACTCGGTTCGAAACAGACCGACGCCCTCGGCGCCGCTTTCCAGGGCATCGGGAATATCGACCGGCAGCTCGATATTGGCGTACAACGCCACCTCAACGCCGTCGATCGTCTGCGATTTTGCTGTCTTCAGGCGCTTGAGCTTGGTTTTCTCCAGCTCGATCTGGTCTTTGCGCAGCTGGTATTCTTCGAGCACGCGCTCGTCCGGATCGACGATGACGACGCCGCGCATGCCGTCGACAATCAGGGTCTCGCCGTCGCGGATCAGGGCGCGGGCATTGCCGAGGCCCACGACCGAGGGAATGGTCATGCTGCGGGCGAGAATCGCCGTGTGCGAGGTCGCGCCGCCGACATCGGTGATGAAGGAAGCGAAGCGGTGCTCCTTGAACGAAATCACATCGGCCGGCGACAAATCGTGGGCCACCACGATCCGCGTTTCTTCCTTGAGGCCCTTGCCGGCCTTCATCACGGCCCGGCTGGGATGGCCGAGCAATTCCTTGATCACCCGCTCGACCACCTGACGGACATCGAGCTTGCGCTCGCGCAAATAGGGATCGTCGAATTGCTCGAACTGCCCGACCAGTTGTTCCATCTGCTGAACCAGCGCCCATTCGGCATTGCAGCGCCTCGTCCGGATAATTTCGCGCGGCTTGTCGATCAGTTCCGGGTCTTCGAGAAACATCGTGTGGATGTCGATGAAGGCGGAGAGTTCTGCCGGCGCATGCTCGGTCGATTCCTTCATCGCCGCCAGTTCCTTCTTGACCGCCTCCACGGCCTGGTCGAAGCGGGCGATTTCCTTATCCACCATGCGCGGACCGACAGTCAGGTGCGCCACTTCCAGCGTCGCATGCGACATCAGCAGCGCCTGCCCGACGGCGATGCCGCCAGAGACGCCGAGACCGTGCAAGGTGAAGCTCATGCCGCTACTCTCCTTCGCCAAAATAGTCGGCGATCAGCGCCAACAGCGCCGCCATCGCCTCGGCCTCTTCCGGCCCGTCGGTTTCGATGCTGACCGTCGAACCCTTGCCGGCGGCCAGCATCATCACCCCCATAATGCTTTTGGCATTGATGCGGCGACCGCCCTTGGCCATCCATACCTCGCACGGATACTGGCTGGCCAGTTGGGTCAGCTTGGCCGAGGCGCGGGCATGCAGGCCCAGCTTGTTGATGATTTGCGCGTCCTGAGTCAGCATCAGCGATCGAGCATATTGATGACGCCGTCGCGGCCGCCGTCCCGGGTGCGTTGCAGCAGGATTTCCATGCCCTTGTCGCGATACGTCAGGGCGCGCAACAGCATGGGCAGATTGACTCCGGCCAGTCCCTCGACGCGGCCGGGTTCGAGCAGCTTGGCGGCGAGATTCGAGGGCGTTGCGCCGAATACGTCGGTCAGCACCAACGCGCCCTGCCCATCATCGACCAGATCGAGCATCCGGCGAGCCAGCGGCAGCAGGTCGAGCGGATCGTCCTGGGCGGCGACCCCAAGCTGATGGAGTTGCCCGGGCCGCTTGTTCAACACATGACAGGCGTTCTGCACGAGCGCCTCGCCAAAGCTGCCATGGGTGATGAGCAATATTCCGATCATAAGAGGGATTCTAACAGCCAGAACGCCCGCCTGCGGAGCCTCTCCCGCTCGCGCCCCTCGCCGGCAAAGACGCGGACGACGAGAGCGCATGGGCCAATATCCGCCAAATACGCTGGATATAACCGAATTGACCGTGACATAATCACGGAATTGGCCGTCGAACCGGCCGTCAATATGACTCTGGGAGGACGGAATGTCTTTCATGCCATGGACGGATGACTTTGCCTTGGGCATCGAATCCATCGACCAGCAGCACCATTGGCTGGTCGATGCCACCAACCGCCTGCACGCGGAAATCAGCAAGCCGGAGCCGCAGCGCGCCGTGCTGGGAGAAATTCTCGAAGGGCTCGTCGATTACACGATGAATCACTTCGTGCTCGAAGAAGACTTGTTCGCGCGCCTGGGCTACAGCGAAACGGCGGCGCACAAGGCCGAGCATGACGCCTTCACCGCCACGGCCATGGATCTCTTGCTCCGCTTCGAGGGCGGCGAAAACATCGGCGCGCCGATGCTCGATTTCCTGAAGGAATGGCTACAGCACCACATCCTCATCGTCGATCGCGCCTACGCCCCCTTCCTGATCGCCGCCGGCGTGCGCTGAGTCCTCCCGGCCTCGGCCTGGCCTTGCAAACGCGGACGTATTGATGGGCGCTTTAGCCATGACCGGCGTTATCCTGGCCGGCGGTCTGGGCCAGCGCATGGGCGGCGTGGACAAGGGTTTGCAATTACTCGCCGGGCAGCCGCTGGCGGCTCATGTCGCGGCACGCCTGGGGCCGCAGGTCGATGAACTCCTGATCAACGCAAACCAGAATGCCGCCGCCTACGCCGCGCTCGGCCATCCGGTGATCGCCGACCGCATCGGCGGTTTCGCGGGGCCCCTGGCCGGCCTGCACGCCGCCCTGAATGCCGCCCGCCATCCGCTGGTGCTCACCGCCCCCTGCGATTCGCCCTTCCTGCCGGCCGATCTGGCCGCCCGGCTGGCGGAGGCGCTCGCCGATGGCCGCCACGATATCGCCATCGCCCGCACCGCCATGCGCGCCCATCCGGTCTTTTGCCTGTGCCGGCGCTCGCTCGAAGCGCGGCTCGAGGCCTTTCTGACGGCCGGCCACCGGCGCTTCGGCCAGTGGCTGGAGGAAGAGCGCACAGTCGAAGTGAGTTTTCCCGACGAAGCGGCTTTCGCCAATATCAACACGACCGACGAACTCGCGCTATTGGCGCGCCATAAGGGATAGGGCACGGATGGGGCGCGACGCCAGCGGGATGAGGCGCCACGCCATCAACATGGCGGCTGTCATGGCGCGGCGCAACAATCCGTTACAGAAGGCTACGAAAGAATGACAGACGACAGGCGGCGCACTGCGTACACTGCGAATCGTGCACTGAACCCCTCCTCTCGAAATCCCCCCTTTCGAGATTTTCAACCCCGCCGCCCGGCGGGGTTTTTTTTGGTTCGTCAAAAACGAAACGCTATAATGCCAGCTTCCACTATTACCGCGCACCGAGGTACCTAGCATGGCCGAAAAGCACTCCTCCCAGGGCATCATGTGGGCGACGATCATCGTCGCCATCGTTCTGAGCGCCATCCTCTTTCTGCTGAACATGAAGCAATACACCTCCGCCGCCGATGCCGCCGCGGCCAGCGAGGATCAGGCCGATGCCCGCATCCATCCGGTCGCCCGTTTCGAATTGGCGAAGGCCGCCGCGCCGGCTGGCGATGAAGCGCCCAAGGATGGCCAGACGGTCTATAACAGCGTTTGCGGCGCTTGCCACAACACCGGCGTGTCGGGCGCGCCGAAGATCGACGCCAAGAGCGATTGGGCGCCGCGCATCGCAACCGGCACGGAAGCGCTGTACGCTTCGGTGATCAACGGCAAAAACGCCATGCCGCCCAAGGGCGGCGCCACCCGCCTGTCCGATGATGAAATCAAGGGCGCGGTCGATTACATCCTGAGCCAGGTCAAGTAATTCCATTTCTAATTCGTTGATGTAATCATAGGCGCGTCACTCTGAAGGCGGGATGGAGGTGCGTTGATGAGCAGGACGGCGAGTGGGCGAGAGGTTCTGGATCGGGCAAAAGTCTGCCTCAAAGAGGCGCGAACGA
>CAZFHE010000104.1:0-6819 GCA_964518615.1 uncultured Dechloromonas sp.
CCCTGCCGCCCCGCAGGGCCCGTCCGAGGTAGCCCCCCCGCCCCTCCCCCCCCCCCGACCCCTCTCCCGCCGAGCGGGAGAGGGGAGGCGCTTCCCTCCTCTCTCCCACTTGTGGGAGAGAGGCCGGGAGAGAGGGAGAAACATCAGCTTCGTCCCGTTCCGCACGCTGCCGAAGCTTTTCATCACACGCTCTCAGAAGCGACGCGAGCAAGGCCCCGAAGCGCTCGGTCGCGGCTTCGTCGGGCAGGCGATAAATGGCGGCAAGCGCGTTGGCATCTGCGCTGCCAGCAGCGGCGGTAACATCGGGGCTATGCACAATCAGGACTCCACAGTGGATTTCAAGGCGCTGCGCGAGGCAATCCGCGCCGCCGGCAGGGAACTGGGCTTTGCCGCCATCGGCGTCGCCCGCGCCGAGCCGGGGCCGGCCGCCGAGCGGCTGCGCGCCTGGCTCGCCGAGGGCTGCCACGGGGAAATGGATTATATGGCCCGCCACGCCGAACTGCGCGCCCAGCCAGGGCTATTGCATCCGGGCACGCTGACGGTCATCTCGGCGGCCCTCGATTATCTGCCGCCCGGGCAAGGCGCGCACGGCCCCGAACAGGCGGCGATTTCGCGCTATGCGCAGGGACGCGATTACCACAAGCTGATGCGCAACCGCTTGCAGAAACTGGCCGAGGCCATTGCCGCCCTCGCCGGCCCTTTCGGCTACCGCGTTTTTTCCGATTCGGCGCCGGTCATGGAAGTCGAATTCGCCCGCCAGGCGGGCCTGGGCTGGCGCGGCAAGCACGCGCTGCTAGTGTCCAAGCAGGGTTCGTGGCGCTTTCTTGGCGAAATTTACAGCGATCTGCCGCTTGCGCCCGACGAAGCCGTCGCCGAGCACTGCGGCCGTTGCAGCGCCTGCCTGACGGCCTGCCCGACCGGGGCCATCGTCGCGCCCTACCGGGTCGATGCCAGACGCTGCATCAGCTACCTGACCATCGAACTGGCCGGCGCGATTCCCGAAGCCCTGCGCCCCCTCATCGGCAACCGAATTTACGGCTGCGACGATTGCCAGCTCTGCTGCCCGTGGAACCGCTTCGCCCAGCCCGGCGACCCGGCTTTCTTGCCGCGCCACGGCCTCGACTCGGCGAGGCTGACGGAACTCTTCGCCTGGACCGAAGCCGAATTCGACGAGCGCCTGGCGGGCAACCCGATTCGCCGCATCGGCCATGAACGCTGGTTGCGCAATATCGCCGTCGCGCTCGGCAACGGGCCGGCCAGCGCCGAGGCGATTTCCGCGCTGCAATCGTCTGCCAACCACCCCTCGGCGCTGGTCAGGGACCATGTCGCCTGGGCCTTGCGGCGGCTCGTCCGATAGCGGGCTGGCGAAGGATTCCGGCCTCGTCGCGAGGATCAGGCCGTCGCTTCTTCTTCCAGCCAGGCCCTGGCCTCCAGGTCGTCGTCAAAGACCGTGACATCGGCATCGACGAAGGTTTGCGAAATCCAGGCGCTCCAGGTCACCCATTGGCTATCCGTGACCACCGCCACGCGGTTGAAGTCCTTGGCATGGGCGCGCGAGAACTTGAGTTCCTCCCAAGCCACATCGAGCGTCGCCCCCTGCATTTCTCTCAGATCGAAATAAAGATCAATCGGCCCCTCGAAACGCAGCTTGTAATTGACGACCTCCTCGAATTCCTTGTAATCGGACAGCGTGAATTCGCCAAATACGCAAATGCTGACCCGGCGGGCTTGTTGGTCGACGACGATCATGATGGGACTCTCCGTTGTTGTTTGTTTCAGTGTAACGCCAATCCATTCTCTCAATCCTGTTCCAGCGGATTGGCGCGGGAAAAATGCGTGGCCACGATGCCGGACAGCACGATCAGGCCAATCGCCGCCCACGCCGAGGCGCTGAGCGCCTCGCCCCAAAACAGCATGCCGAACAGGCTGGAAAAGATCACCGTGCTATAGGCCAGCGCCGCGGCAAGCAGGGTCTTGCCGCGCGCATAGGCGCGTGTCATCGCCAGTTGCGCGAGGGTGGCGAATAGGCCGACGCCCAGCAACAAGGCGGCGCTGCGGGCATCCATCGGGTGCCAGTCGGAAAATGGCAGCCAGAGGCCGGAAAGCACGGTCGCCACCAGCGAAAAATAGAACACCGTCCGCGTTTCGGCCTCGCCGCGCGCGCCCAGTTCGCGCAAGCTGAAATAGGCCATGCCGGCCATCATGCCGGAGGCGAGCCCGACCAGGCCGCCGAACAACTGATCGGCATGAAAGCTGGGCCGCAGCAACAGCGCGACGCCGATGAGGCCAATGAGCAGCGCGCCGATGAGACCGCGCTGGAGACGCCAGCCGGACAGCGCAAGGTATAGGGCAAGGAAGATGGCCGAGGTGTAATTGAGCGTCACCGCGCTCGCCAGCGGCAGCAAGCTGATGGCGTAAAAATAGGTAAACAGCGAGGCGAATCCGACCATCCCGCGCGTAATCTGCCAGCGCCAGTGCGGCGTGGCGAGCGACACGCCCCGCAGCCGAATCAGGCCGAAACTCAGGATGAGCGCAATCAGGCTGCGCCAGAACGATATTTCGACCGCCGAGTGAGTGTCCGCCGCGAGCTTGACGCAGACGCCCATGCAGGCGAACAGCAGGCTGGCGACGAGCATCCACAGGGATTGCATGAAATGACTCCGAAAAAAAGCGTTTGCCGGCATGACCGGGGATAAGCGCGATCGCCCCGGCAAGCGCCATGAAAAAGGCGCCGGTTGCAACGCCGGCGCCTGGCGCGATGGCCGCCCCTCGGTTGTGGAAGTTCAGCGGCTCTCGATGGCCTCTCGCATGATCCGCCTGTAGAACTCGTGGAAATGCTGCATGCCGTCCTCCATCGGGCTCTGGTAGGGGCCGACCTCGTTTCGTCCTTCGGCCAAGAGCGCCAGACGGCCGCGATCCATGCGCTCGCCGATGTCGTCGTCCTCGATGGCGGTTTCCATGTAGGCTGCGCGCTCGGCCTCGATGAATTCGCGCTCGAAATCGACGATTTCCTCGGGGTAATAGAACTCGACGACATTCATGGTCTTATGCACGCCCATCGGAACCAGCGTCGATACCACCAGCACGTGCGGATACCACTCGACCATGATGTTCGGGTAATAGGTCAGCCAGACCGCGCCCTGGGGGGGCGTCTCGCCGCGGTCGCCGTAATATTCGCGGACCACTTTCTGCCAGCGCTCATAAACCGCCGAGCCGGATTTTTGCAGCGAGGTGATGCCAACCTTCTGCACCGAATACCACTCGCCGAACTGCCAGGTCAGGTCGTCACAGGTAACGAAATTGCCAAGGCCGGGGTGATAGGGCGCGACGTGGTAGTCCTCGAGGTAGACCTCGATGAAGGTTTTCCAGTTGTAGTTGCACTCGTGCATCTCGACATGGTCGAGCTTGTAGCCGCTGAAATCGAAATCGCGGGCGGTCAACATGCCGGCAAGGTCGGCCCTGGCCGAGCGCGGCCCCTTGAACAAGAGGCCGTTCCAGTTTTCCAGCCGGACCTTGTCGAGATTCAGACAGGGGTTTTGCGGAAAATGCGGCGCGCCGATCAGCTCGCCGCCCTGATCATAGGTCCAGCGGTGGATGGGACAGACCACCGGGCCGTTCAGTTTGCCGCTGCCCTGCAACATGATGGCCTGGCGATGGCGGCAGACATTGGACATTTGCCAGATGCCGGCATTGGGGCCGGTTTCGCCGCCATTCATCAGCATCTGGCCGTGATCCTTCCATTCCAGCGAACGGTAATCCCCCGCTTCCG
Source organism: uncultured Dechloromonas sp. (assembly GCA_964518615.1). GTDB lineage: Bacteria > Pseudomonadota > Gammaproteobacteria > Burkholderiales > Rhodocyclaceae > Azonexus. The sequence goes on from CAZFHE010000104.1 coordinate 3,770, forward strand.
GCGCCATCAGTTGATGCCCGACATAACCGGGGCCGGCATCGAAAATCAGGCGCTTCTCCAGCGCATGAATCCCCTCATCGAAGTACCAGTCCACCGGCAGTTGTGAAACCGCGGGAACCAACCGGGACGACGTCGCCATATCGGACATGCCAAGCCTCCAGCGTGTTGAAAAGCTTGATTTTACCCCGAGACTGGATTTGACCGGGAAAGCCGTGATGGAGTATTTTTATATGTTTCCCCGACTTCGAACAACATGGATCAGACCCCGATCGCCGACCTGAAATTCGAGGCGGCGCTGGCCGAACTGGAGGCCATCGTCGCCAGCATGGAAGGCGGCCAGCTCGAACTCGAAGCCTCGATCGCCGCCTATCGCCGCGGCATGGATCTGATGAAGCATTGCCAGACCCAACTGACCGACGCCGAGCGCCAGATTCGCATTTTCGAGGACGGCGAACTCCGGGAAATCGACCGCGCGACCCTGGAGGGCCAGTGAATACCGCCCCCTTCAGCGAATGGATGCGCGAGGTCCAACAGCGCATCGAAGCCGCGCTGTCCCGCAATCTTCCGAGCGCCAACAGCATCCCGCAACGCCTGCACGAGGCCATGCGCTACGCCGCGCTCGGCGGCGGCAAGCGCGTCCGCCCGCTGCTCGCCTTCGCCGCCGGCGAACTGAGCGGCGCGGCCCCGAAAAAACTGGAGATCGCCGCCTGCGCCGTCGAGTTGATTCACGCCTATTCGCTGGTCCATGACGACCTGCCCTGCATGGACGATGACGTGCTGCGTCGCGGCCGTCCGACCTGCCATGTCGAATATGACGAAGCAACCGCCCTCTTGGTCGGCGACAGCCTGCAAACCCTGGCTTTCGAGCTCCTGGCGGGCGCCGATTTCGGCGAACCCGCGCGGCAACTCGAAATGATCGCGCTGCTTGCCCGCGCCAGCGGTTCGCGCGGCATGGCGGGCGGTCAGGCCATCGACCTCGGCGCGGTCGGCAAGCCCCTGGAGCAGCCCGAGCTCGAAATGATGCACGCGCTGAAAACCGGCGCGCTGATCCGCGCCGCCGTGCTGCTCGGCGCCCTGGCGGGCGAATCGCTGACCAGCCAGGAGCGCGCGCAACTGGATCGTTTCGCCAAACGGGTTGGCCTCCTCTTTCAGGTCGTCGACGACATTCTCGACTGCACCGCCAGCACCGCCACGCTGGGCAAAACGGCCGGCAAGGACGAGGCGGCGGAAAAGCCGACCTATGTCACCCTGCTTGGCCTCGACGCCGCCCGCGCCTATGCCGATGAATTGCGCGCCGAGGCCCTGGCCTCGCTCTCCCTCTTCGGGGAGCGGGCCGCGCGCCTGACCCAGTTGGCCGATTTCATCTGCCACCGGCGCTTTTGACCCTTTTCCGACAATGACCGCCGCGCCCTCCCACGCCCTGCTCGAAACCATCCACAGTCCGGCCGACCTGCGCCGCCTGGACCCCAGGCAACTGGCGCAACTGGCCGATGAATTGCGCGCCTTCCTGATCGAATCGGTGGCGCAGACCGGCGGCCATCTGTCGTCCAATCTGGGCACCGTCGAATTGACCATCGCGCTCCACACCGTCTACGACACGCCCCACGATCGCCTGATCTGGGATGTCGGCCACCAGTGCTATCCGCACAAAATCCTGACCGGCCGGCGCGAGGGCATGAACCGGCTGCGCATGCGCCACGGCCTTGCCGGCTTTCCCAAGCGGGGCGAGAGCCCCTACGACACCTTCGGCGTCGGCCATTCCTCGACCTCGATCTCGGCCGCGCTCGGCATGGCGCTGGCGGCCCGGCACAAGGGCGAGGAGCGCAAGATTGTCGCCGTCATCGGCGACGGCGCGATGTCGGCCGGCATGGCTTTCGAGGCGCTGAACAACGCGGGCGTCGCCGACACCGACATGCTGGTCATTCTCAATGACAACGAGATGTCGATATCGCCGCCGGTCGGCGCGCTGAACAAGATTCTGACCCGCCTGATGTCGGGCAAGACCTATAACGCCGCCCGCGAGGCCGGCCGCCACATGCTCGGCTTCGCGCCGCCGCTGCTCGAATTGGCCCGCCGCGCCGAGGAACACGTCAAGGGCATGATCGCCCCCGGCACGCTATTCGAGGAATTCGGCTTTCACTACTACGGCCCCATCGACGGCCACGATCTCGACGCCCTGATCCCGACGCTGGAAAATCTGAAAAAGCTCAAGGGACCGAAGTTTCTGCACGTCATCACCAAGAAGGGCCAGGGCTACAAGCTGGCCGAATCCGACCCCGTCCTCTATCACGGCGTCGGCAAGTTCTCCGCCGACCAGGGCATCCCCGCCGCCAAAGAGAGCAGCAAGCTGACCTACACCCAGGTTTTCGGCGACTGGCTGTGCGACCAGGCCAAGGCCGATTCCCGGCTGGTCGCCATCACCCCGGCGATGGGCGAGGGGTCGGGCATGGTCCGCTTCGCAAGCGAGCATCCCGAGCGCTATTTCGACGTCGGCATCGCCGAGCAGCACGCCGTCACCTTCGCCGCCGGGCTGGCCTGCGAGGGCCTGAAGCCGGTGGTCGCCATTTACTCGACCTTCCTGCAACGCGCCTACGATCAATTGATCCACGATGTCGCGCTACAGAACCTGCCGGTCGTTTTCGCCGTCGATCGCGGCGGCCTGGTCGGGGCCGATGGCCCGACCCACCATGGCACGTTCGATCTCTCCTTTGCCGCCTGCATCCCCAATCTCGTGGTGATGGCCCCATCCGACGAGGCAGAATGCCGGCAGATGCTCTCCACCGCCTTCGCCCATGACGGCCCGTCGCTGGTCCGCTATCCGCGCGGCGGCGGCAACGGCGCGCTGCCCGATCCCAAGCTCGACACCCTGCCGCTTGGCAAGGGCGAAATTCGCCGCCGCGGCCGCGATATCGCCCTGCTCGCCTTCGGCAGCCTGTTGCCGGAAGCCCTGGCCGCCGGCGATGAGCTGAACGCCACGGTGGCCAATATGCGCTTCGTGAAGCCCATCGACGCCGACCTGATTGTCGAACTGGCCGGGAACCATTCGCTCT
>CAZFHE010000105.1:0-1821 GCA_964518615.1 uncultured Dechloromonas sp.
AATCCGCCGCCCCATTCAAATCCTGCAACGCCGCAGCAAAAACAATCCGGTGCTGATCGGCGAGCCGGGCGTCGGCAAGACGGCCATTGTCGAAGGACTGGCCCAGCGCATCGTCAATGAAGAGGTGCCGGAAACCCTGAAGGGCAAGAAGGTGCTGGTTCTCGACATGGCGGGGTTGCTCGCCGGGGCCAAGTATCGCGGCGAATTCGAGGAGCGCTTGAAGGCGGTGTTGAAGGAGGTGGCGCAGGACGAGGGGCGCATCATCCTGTTCATCGACGAATTGCACACCATGGTCGGGGCCGGCAAGGCCGAGGGGGCGATCGACGCCGGCAATATGCTGAAACCGGCGCTGGCGCGCGGCGAATTGCATTGCATTGGCGCGACGACGCTCGACGAATACCGCAAATACATCGAAAAGGACGCGGCCCTGGAGCGCCGCTTCCAGAAGGTGCTGGTGGATGAGCCGAGCGTGGAATCGACCATCGCCATCCTGCGCGGCTTGCAGGAGCGTTACGAATTGCATCATGGCGTGGATATCACCGACCCGGCCATTGTCGCCGCCGCTGAGTTGAGCCATCGCTACATCACCGACCGCTTCTTGCCGGACAAGGCCATCGACCTGATCGACGAGGCCGCCGCCCGGATCAAGATGGAAATCGACTCCAAGCCGGAGTCCATGGACAAGCTCGATCGCCGCATCATCCAGTTGAAAATCGAGCGCGAGGCGGTCAAGAAGGAGAAGGACGAGGCCTCGAAAAAGCGTTTCGGCCTGATCGAGGAAGAAATCGACCGCCTGAGCAAGGAATATTCCGATCTGGAAGAAATCTGGAAGGCCGAGAAATCGGCGGTGCTGGGTTCCGCGCAGATCAAGGAGGAAATCGACCGGCTGCGCGCCGAGATTGTCAAATGGCAGCGCGAAGGCAAGCTCGACAAGGTGGCCGAATTGCAATACGGCAAATTGCCGCAACTGGAAGCCCAATTGAAGGCGGCCGACGCCGCCGGCAGCGAGGGCGAGAAGGCCAAGCGCAAGCTCTTGCGCACCCAGGTCGGCGCCGAGGAAATCGCCGAGGTGGTGTCGCGCGCCACCGGCATTCCGGTCAGCAAGATGATGCAGGGCGAGCGCGACAAGCTCTTGCACATGGAAGCGCGCCGGCACCAGCGCGTGATCGGCCAGGACGAGGCCGTGCGCCTGGTTTCCGACGCCATCCGCCGCTCGCGCGCGGGCCTTGCCGACCCGAACCGGCCCTATGGCTCCTTCCTCTTCCTCGGCCCGACGGGGGTCGGCAAGACCGAGCTATGCAAGGCGCTGGCCGAATTCCTGTTCGATAGCGAGGAACACCTGATCCGCATCGACATGAGCGAATTCATGGAAAAGCATTCGGTCGCCCGCCTGATCGGCGCGCCGCCGGGCTATGTCGGCTACGAGGAAGGCGGCTATCTGACCGAGGCGGTGCGCAGGAAGCCCTATAGCGTGATCCTCCTGGATGAAGTCGAAAAAGCCCATCCCGACGTATTCAACGTGCTCTTGCAAGTGCTCGACGATGGTCGCATGACGGACGGCCAAGGCCGCACCGTGGATTTCAAGAATACGGTGATCGTCATGACCTCCAATCTCGGCAGCCAGATGATCCAGCAGATGGCCGGCGACGATTATGGCGTCATCAAGGTGGCGGTGATGGCCGAGGTCAAAACCTATTTCCGGCCGGAATTCATCAACCGCATCGACGAAGTGGTGGTTTTCCACGCGCTGGACGAAAAGCACATCGCCGGCATCGCCAAAATCCAGCTTGGGTTGCTCGAAAAGCGCCTGGCGCAACTGGA
>CAZFHE010000106.1:0-2841 GCA_964518615.1 uncultured Dechloromonas sp.
CATGGAAGAATTCGTCGGCAAGCTCTGGCATAACTGGATCACCAAGGCGGCGGGCGGCCATTATCCGGCCGCCGCGGTCAAGCTGGCCGAGGTGGAAAAAACCGCCGGCATCCTGTTTCGCGCCTTTGGCGGCGACCCCGGCCTGAAAATCGGCGCGGCCACGAGCGAGGCGCATGGCGCGCGACGGCGCTGGCTGGAACGTCTGGCCGGCAGCAACGAGAAACAGGCGCTGGCCCGGCGCGATGCCGAGACGCTCCGCCTGCCGCCGGAAATCGCCGTCTTTCCCGAGAGCGCGCTGAATCGCGATCTCTATTTGTGGCTGGCCGCCCAGGCCGCCTGCGACATCGCGCCGCGCCAACCCTGGTTCATCCGCAACCAGCGGGCGAGCGCCGAGGCGCTGACCCGCTTCCCCGGCCTTCTGCCGCGCTATGAACGTCTGGTCGCGGCCCATCTCTCTGCCCGCATCGCGCCAGAACAGCTACAGCCCGATGAAGCGGCGCAGGAGGCCGCGATTCGCCAGGCGCTGCTTCAACCCGGTTCGGCCGCGGGGCTGCCGCCGCTTCATTCGCGCAAGTCACGCCCGCCGCAGCCGGTGCCACTGTGGCTGATCGCCGCCGAGGAAAATCTCGCCGCAGGCCAGGTGGCCGATCCGGATGCCGATTCAGCCGATCTGCCGCAAGAAGGCGGGGCCCGCGCCGAGGCAACGCCGGATGCGCACAAGGCCGAACAGGTCGACGCGCCGGATAACAAGACGCCGACCCTAATCATGTTCCGCGCCGAGAGCGTGCCGACCTGGGCGGAGTACGTGCGCGTCAATCGCGCCTACGACGAGGACGAAGATCCCAACGCCAAAAACACCGCCCGCGATCTCGACAAGCTCTCCTTGACCCGCGATGGCGAAACCGCCGTCTCGCGCGTGCGTTTCGATCTCGATCTGCCGTCGGCGGCCGAGGATGACGCGCCCATCGGCCCCGGCATCGCCCTGCCCGAATGGGATTACCGCAAAAATGTCTTGCTGGAACGCCACTGCCGGGTGCAGCCCATGATCACCCGCCATGCCGGGCAGCAAGCCTTGCCGCCGGAACTGATCGCCACCGCCAGGAAGCTGCGGGGCCAGTTCGCCGCGCTCGCCCCGCAGCGGCGCTGGCTGAAGGCCCAGCCGGACGGCAGCGAGCTCGACATCGACGCCTGCGTGCGCAATCACACCGACCGCGCCTGTGGCCACACGCCCGAAACCGGCGGCTATCTCGCCCAGGCCCGCTGCGAGCGCGATCTCGCCTGCCTCTTGCTGGCCGACCTGTCGATGTCGACCGACGCCTGGATTTCCGACAGCCACCGCATCGTCGATGTGATCCGCGATTCCCTGCTGCTCTTTTCCGAAGCCCTGACCGCCACCGGCGACGCTTTTGGCATCTACGGCTTTTCGTCGCTGCGCCGGCAGAACGTCCGCTTTCATCTGCTCAAGGATTTCGCCAGCGCCTACGACGACGCCGCCCGCGCCCGCATCATCGCCATCAAGCCCGGCTTCTACACCCGCATGGGCGCCGCCATCCGCCAATCCGCCGGCATTCTCGCCGAACAGCCCTCCGCTCGGCGGCTCCTGCTGATTCTGACCGACGGCAAGCCCAACGACCTCGATCTCTACGATTCGCGCTATGGCATCGAGGATACCCGGATGGCGGTGCACGAAGCCAGGCGCCTGGGGCTGACCCCCTTTTGCGTGACCATAGACCGCGAAGCCGGCGCCTACCTGCCCTGGCTATTCGGCCCGGCCGGCTTTTGCGTCATCAGAAAACCGGAAGAACTGCCGCGCCGCCTGCCCTTGCTCTACGTCCAATTAACCAGAGATTAATCCCATTGGACTATTGCCGGAGAACTAGGCCAATGGGAGCATGAGAGCGTTTTCATCCGGCCAGGACGTCATGCAGTCACATCCCCCCATCAATATCGAAGCCCTGCTCTGCCACGTGCCGCTATTCAACGGCCTAGGGCCGGAAGAAATCGGCCGGATCGCCAAGGCCACGCGGGAAATCCACGCCGGCAAGGGCGACATCCTGTTCCACAAGGGCGACCCCTGCAATGGCTTTCACCTGCTGGTCTATGGCCAGATCAAGCTCGCCTTCACCTCGGCCCAGGGCTCCGAAAAAGTGGTGCAAATCCTCGGCCAGGGCCAGAGCTTCGGCGAAGCCCTGATGCTGATGGACAAGCCCTACATCGTCTTTGCCCAGGCGCTGACCGACTCGCTGCTGCTGCATGTGTCCAAGGCGGCGATTTTCGAGGAATTGCAGCGCGACCACAAACTCTGCCGCCGGATGCTGGCCGGCATGGCCATGCGCCTGCACGAACTGATGAGCGACGTCGAATCCTACTCGCTGCACTCCGGCAAGCAACGCATCATCGGCTACCTGCTGCGCGAGCTACCCGAAGGGGCATCGAACGGCGCCAAGGTCACCATCACCCTGCCGACCAACAAGGGCATCATCGCCTCGCGCCTGAACCTGACCCAGGAACATTTCTCGCGCATCCTGCACGAACTGATCGACCTCGGCCTGATCATCGTCGAAGGGCGAAAAATCCACATTCCCTCGGTCGCAAGGCTGCGCCAGCACGAGGGTTGAGGGGCGGGCGCTCCACGCGAGAAGCTCCAGGCGCGGCAAGCTTGCGCAGATCCAGGCGGGTGTTCATGTGATGATCCTGGCCCAATGATCCATGGCAACAGCTCCAGAACCTATAATCAGGGATGTAGCGTAACAATCCAGGGTTATAGGAATCAAATGGAACACATGGCGATTAGCGAGCCGGACGAGGTAACGGTCATCATTCCGACGATGGCAGAGGAAA
>CAZFHE010000107.1:0-2213 GCA_964518615.1 uncultured Dechloromonas sp.
ATGGCCGCGAAACTGTTTCGCGAACTGGGCTTTTACGAAGCCCCGGCCTATTAGCCGAACAGGCGGGACAGGTTTCCGTTGCGGATTTTCTCGTCCGTCCAATTGTCGAGATCCAGAGCGAGAAAGACCGTGTCCTCGACCGGCGTCGGGCAATAGGCCGGGGCTTCGTAAAAGCCCAGTTCGCGAAACAGTTTCGCGGCCATGCGCATATTCGGCAGGATGCTGAGCAAAAGCTGTTTGTAGCCGATTTCCTTGGCCGCCTGGATCGCCGCCAGCACCAGCGCCCGGGCGATGCCGTGGCCGCGCTCGGCCGGGGCGACGTAGAGGCGCGTCATTTCGCAGCTTCCCTCGGAAATGCGGCGCACTCCGATGCAGCCGGCTGGCCGGCCCTCGATTTCGGCAAGGAGCAGACGGCCTTCCGGCATGGCGTAAGCGCCAGGCAGCGCGGCCATTTCCTGCTCGAAATCCTGGCCAGACAAATCGATGTCCAATTCGGTCACGTAATGGCGCAAATACTGGCGGACCGTTTCGATGGCTTCGCTGTCGTTGGTGGTGAGGGGGCGTAGGGTCAGGGTCATGGCGGTTTCCTTCCTGCCGGGCTCCGGCCGGAAAGGGGCGGGAGCGTGTTAGAGGCGGTTTTCGCGATATGTTCGCGGCGGGTTCGGCAAATCAGGCCAGAGTAGAGCAGAGACGGGGGCGTTTTTCAATCCGCGCCCCTATGGTAACGTGCCTCACTCCCATCGAAGGCCGCCCATGTCCCTGCATTATCCCCAAACCGAGCCGCCGGCGGCCGGCGAGCGCATCGAAGTCGCGCCCGGCGTTTTCTGGCTGCGCATGCCGCTTCCCTTTCAGCTCGATCACGTCAATCTGTGGCTCCTGAAGGACGGCGAGGGCTGGACCCTGGTCGATACCGGATTCCCCAACGACGCCGCGCGCGCCGCCTGGCGCGAGATTTTCGCCGGCCTGGATGCGCCGGTGCGCCGGCTGATCGTCACCCACTTTCACCCCGATCACCTGGGCCTGGCCGCCTGGTTGCTGGAAGAAACCGGGGCCGACTTGTGGATGACCTGCGGCGAGTTTCTCGCCGCCCATGCGGTGTGGCATGAAGTCGGCGGTCACGGCAGCCGTTTCATGGTCGAGCAATTCCGCCGCCACGGGCTCGATGAGGCGCGCCTGGCCGAATTCGCGGATAAAGGCGCCGGTTACCGCGAGGCGGTGCCAGCGCTGCCCGATCACTACCGCCGCGTGCGCGCGGGCGATGTCGTCGACATCGGCGGCGCGGGCTGGCGAGCGCTGATCGGCCACGGCCATGGGCCGGAGCATCTGGCGCTTTACTGTGCTGAACTCGGCGTGTTAATTTCAGGCGATATGCTGTTGCCGACCATTTCCACCAATATCAGTGTTTTCGCGGCGACGCCCGATGCCAACGCCCTGCGCTGGTATCTGGATTCGCTCGATGATCTGATGCGCGAAATTCCGGACGACAGCGCCTTGGTATTGCCTTCGCACGGACTGCCCTTTTATGGGATGGCAGCCCGGATCGAGGCGCTCTGCGCGCATCACGACGAGCGTCTTCGCGTACTGGAGGACGGTTGTCAGGACAAGCCGCAAAGCGCGGCCGAAGTACTCGAGCTTCTGTTCCAGCGGACGCTCGACAGGCATCAAACGATGTTCGCGATGGGCGAAGCGATCGCCCATCTGAACTATCTGGAGCAAGCCGGTCGGTTGTCGCGCAGTCGCGACGCCGATGGGGTGATTCGATTCCAGCGGCCGCCTAGACAGGCCGCCGCGTATTGAGAGGGGGTTCACGTATGACGCAGCAAACCGAAAACCAGGGCATCGACCTGCCTGATCCGGCCGAGATGGTCAAAACCTATGCCGAGGTCGCCCAGCGCGCATCACGGGTCATCACCCAGTTCATGGAAAAGAAGGCCAAGGAAGGCGTCGATGCGCCCAGTGACGAACTGGGCGTCGCCCGCGCCTTCATGGATTTGTCGGCCCGGCTCCTGGCCAATCCGTACAAGATGGCCCAGGCCCAGATGAACATGATGTGGGACTATTTTTCGCTGTGGCAGAACACCTCGATGAAAATGATGGGCGTCGGGGTCCAGGGGCCGGTGGCGGCCCCGAAAAAGGGCGATAACCGCTTCAAGGACGAGGAATGGGAGCAGCATTTCCTGTTCGACTTCGTCAAGCAGTCCTACCTGATCACC
>CAZFHE010000108.1:0-6302 GCA_964518615.1 uncultured Dechloromonas sp.
CCGCTTCCGAGGCTGGGGAGTTTGAAACTGAAAGCCATGCTGATCCTCCGAAGTGGGCGTCGGGCGAAAAGCCCCGGTCAAACCCCGATATTCATGAACTCACGGTCGGCAAGCAACTCGCGTACCGACAACTTGCGCCAGGCCTTGCCCTGCGTATCCAGATAGCGCTGCGCGCACCACGGCGGATCATCCGGCTGCGGCGCATCGGCGACAAAATCTTCCGGATTTTTCAGGCCGAGCATGCGAGACACCAGCAAGGCCGCGTTCGAGCCGTGTTTGGTACCGATCAGCAAGAGGCGCGTACTGCTGTTGTGCGGAATGGGCATGCCGCCGCGAAATAGCGAAAAATCCGTGACGGCGTGCAAGTTGCCGCGAATATTGGCGATCCCGGCGAACCACGGGCGAGTCAAGGGCACCGGCGATAGCTGCGGCGCCTGGATAATTTCACCGCCATCCGACAAATCGACCAGCCAGGCCTCCTCCCCGGCTTCTATACCGAGCCAGGACATGGCGCCATGCCCCAAGGCGGCGTTGGTCAAGCGCGCCGAGAGGTAGGCCTGAAAATCGCGAAGACTGGTTTTTCTGGCCATGGGTTCAGGGTAAGGCGGCGATGCGCTTGAGCAATTCTTCGGGATTCAGCGGCTTGACCAGGTAATCGACCGCCCCCTGACGCAAGCCCCAGATCTTGTCCGTCTCCTGGCCCTTGGAGGTGCAGACGATGACCGGAATGCTCTTGGTTTCTTCGTCGCGGGTCAGCGTGCGGGTGGCTTGATAACCGTTGAGGCCAGGCATCACGACATCCATCAGGATCAGGTCGGGCTTGTTGGCCTTGGCCTTGGCGATCCCCTCATCGCCGGTTTCGGCGGTAGAAACCTGATAACCGGCCTTGGTCAGAAAGTCGGCAACAAAAAAACGCTCGGTCGCGGAATCATCGACCACCAGAATGTTCTTGACGGGCATTCAAGGCTCCCTGGGCTACGGATTGGAGGTTGAGGTCGTGCCGGCAAAACTTGCCACGGTTTGCAGCAGGCTCTCTTTGGTGAAGGGCTTGGTCAGGTACTGGTCGGAACCGACCATGCGACCGCGCGCCCGGTCGAACAGGCCGTCCTTGGAGGACAGCATGATCACCGGGGTCGTTTTGAAACGGGGATTTTTCTTGATCAGCGAACAGGTCTGGTAGCCGTCGAGACGCGGCATCATGATGTCGCAAAAAATCACGCTCGGCTGCAAGTCGGTAATTTTGGAGAGCGCATCGAAGCCGTCCTCGGCGAGAACGACTTCGCAGCCGGCCTGCACAAGAAAGATCTCGGCGCTACGCCGAATGGTGTTGCTGTCGTCGATCACCATGACCCTGACGCCACGCAATCTGGATATGTCTGCCACTGCCCGTCCCTCAGCCTTTGGAGGCACTATAACTTATCTTTGCATCATACCACGACGAAAATCCGATATCGACGCCACAACAGAGGCCAAAACACAACGCGACAGTCAGTTTCGGGCCTCCGGACATCGGCCATTGCCGGATTCGGCTAAAATCGCAGTCATCTTACCCAATCCTCCGCGTATCCGCCAAGGGCGCGGCCGCCCATGAATCCACCCCCATCGCCGACGCCGCCCGGTCCGCCCCAGGCGCTTGTCTTTGCCGCCAGCGATCCCTCCGCCGGCGCGGGCGTCCAGGCCGACCTGCTGACGCTCGCCTGTCTCGGCTGCCATCCGCTGACCGCGCTGACGGCCATCACCGTGCAGGATACCGTCGGCGTCGAAGAGGTGCAGCCGGTCGCCGCCGAACTGCTCGAACGCCAGGCCCGCGCCATTCTCGACGACATGCCGGTCGCCGTCTTCAAGCTCGGGCTCCTGGGCAGCGCCGAGAATGCGCTGATGGTGGCCAAAATTGTCCGCGATTACCCACAGACGCCGCTGGTGCTCGATCCGGTGCTCGCCTCCGGGCGCGGCGATGAACTTTCCAGCGAGGCAATCATTGCCGCCATCCGCGACCGCCTGCTGCCGCATACCACGCTGCTCACGCCCAATGCGCCGGAGGCCCGGCGTCTGGCCAGAAGCGCCGACGATGCCGGCGAACCGGCGCTCGATGTCTGCGCCCAGCGTCTGATCGCCCTGGGCGCACGCTACGTGTTGATTACCGGAACCCATGAAAGCACGCCGGAAGTCGTCAATACCCTGTACGGCCCCGATGGCGTGATCCGGCAAGACCGCTGGGAGCGCCTGCCCGGTAGTTACCACGGTTCCGGCTGCACGCTGGCGGCGGCCATTGCCGCCCGTCTGGCTGGCGGCGTTTGTGTCGAGGAGGCGGTGCAGGACGCCCAGGCTTATACTTGGCAAACGCTCAAGCACGGTTTCCGCGGCGGCAGGGGGCAGTTGATTCCGGATCGCTTCTTCCGGACGCGGGAAAACGCCAAGGGCGGCTCCGACGATGCCCAGCCGCAAACATATGGCGATTGAATTGCGCGGCCTGTACGCCATCACGCCCGAGGCCGCCTCCGCGGATGCCCTGCTGGCCGATGTCGCCGCCGCGCTGGCCGGCGGTTGCCGCTGGGTGCAGTTCCGCGACAAGCAAAACGCGATGGACGAGCGCCTCGCCCGCGCCCGCGCCCTGCGCGCCCTGACCCGGGCGCACGACGCCCGGCTGATCATCAACGACGATCTCGCCCTGGCGACCCGGGTCGATGCCGATGGCGTCCATCTGGGCGCGGCCGACGGCGATCTTCGCGCCGCCCGCGCCGCGCTCGGCCGCGAGCGCATTCTCGGCGCCTCGTGCTATGCCGATTTCGCCGCCGCCCAGGCCGCCGCCCAGGCCGGCGCCGATTATGTCGCCTTTGGCGCCCTCTACCCGTCGCCCACCAAGCCGCAGGCGCTCCGCGCCCCGCTCGCCCTGTTTGAACGCGCCCGCCGCGAGCTGCCGGTCCGCACTTGCGCCATCGGCGGCATCACGGTTGACAACGCGCCGGCCGCGCTGGCCGCCGGCGCGGATCTGCTGGCCGTCATCACCGACTTGTTCAACGCGCCGGACATCGCCGCCCGCGCCGCCCGATACCAAGCGCTTTTTGTATAAACCCAGGTCTTTTCGAGGAGCCCGCCGCATGACTTCCCGCACCCAGCAACTGTTCGAACGCGCCCAGAAACACATTCCCGGCGGCGTCAATTCGCCGGTCCGCGCCTTCCGCTCGGTCGGCGGCGCGCCGCTGTTTTTCCAGAAGGGCGACGGCCCCCGGGTGCAGGATGCCGACGGCAAGTGGTACACCGATTACGTCGGCTCCTGGGGGCCGCTGATCCTCGGCCACGCCCATCCGGAAGTCATCGCCGCCGTCCAGGCCGCCGTCGGCGATGGCCTCTCTTTCGGCGCGCCGACCGAGAGGGAAGTCGAAATCGCCGACCTGTTGTGCAAACTGGCGCCCTCGATGGACATGGTGCGCCTGGTCTCCTCCGGCACCGAGGCGACCATGAGCGCCATCCGCCTGGCTCGCGGCTATACCGGCCGCGATCTCTTGATCAAGTTCGAGGGCTGTTACCACGGCCATTCCGACAGCCTCTTGGTCAAGGCGGGCTCCGGCCTCCTGACCTTCGGCAATCCGTCCTCCGGCGGCGTGCCGGCTGATCTCGCCCAGCACACCCTGGTGCTGGCCTATAACGATGCACAGCAACTGGCCGACGCCTTCGCCCGGCACGGCGAGCGGATTGCCGCCGTGATCGTCGAGCCGGTGGTCGGCAACATGAATCTGATCGCGCCGACGGCGGAATTCCTGAAAACCATGCGCGAACTCTCCGCCCGGCACGGCGCGGTGCTCATTTTCGACGAGGTGATGACCGGCTTTCGCGTCGGCCTCGGAAGCGCCCAGGGCCTGTACGGCATCGAGCCGGATCTCTCCACCTTCGGCAAGGTGGTCGGCGGCGGCATGCCGATGGGGGCTTTCGGCGGCAAGCGCGATATCATGGAATGCATCGCCCCGCTCGGCCCGGTCTACCAGGCCGGGACCCTGTCCGGCAACCCGATCGCCACCGCCGCGGGCCTCGCAACGCTGAAACTGATTCAGGCCCCCGGCTTTTACGAAAGCCTGAGCGCCAAGACCCAAGCCCTGTGCGACGGGCTGGCCGCCGCCGCGCGGAAACACGGCGTCGCCTTCTGTGCCCAAAGCGTCGGCGGCATGTTCGGCCTCTACTTTGCCGAGCGCTGCCCGGGCACTTACGACGAAGTCCTGGCCTGCGACAAGGAAGCCTTCAACCGCTTTTTCCACGCCATGATCGAAGCCGGCCATTATTTCGCGCCCTCGGCCTTCGAGGCCGGTTTCGTGTCCGCCGCCCATCGCGAGGCCGATATCGCCGCCACCGTGGCCGCGGCGGATGCCTATTTCGCCAGCCGATGAGCAGCGGCCCGGCCTGGCTGATCCTGTTCGTCGCCGGATTGTGCGAAATCGGCTGGGCGCTTGGCCTCAAGTACGCCGAGGGCTTCTCGCGCCTGTGGCCGAGCGTCTGGACGCTAGTCTTGATGGCCGCCAGCGTCTTGCTGCTCGGCTGGTCGCTGAAAACGCTGCCGCTGGGCACAGCCTACGCGGTGTGGACCGGCATCGGGGCGATCGGCACCGCGCTACTCGGCATCCTGCTATTTGGCGAATCGAAGGATGCGCTGCGGCTTGTTTGCATCGGCCTGATCGTCGCCGGCATCCTTGGCCTTAAATTGCTGACGCCAAGGGCCTAGCCGCATGCCCGGCTCAAGCCCGCAGCGGACTCGCATCCAGCCGCTGACAAAGCCCGAGAAGCGCATGGCGCACCGATTGCTCGCGTACCGCCGCGCGGTCGCCGGAGAAATGGCGCGTCTGCGCTTCGCAGCCGCCGTCTTTCGCCGCCCAGGCGAAACAGACGACGCCAACCGGCTTGTCGGGCGAACCGCCGCCCGGGCCGGCAATGCCGGTAATGGCCACGGCCCAGTCGGCAAGGCTGTGCGCGAGCGCCCCCTGGGCCATCGCCCGGGCGCTCGCTTCCGACACCGCGCCGTGACGTTCCAGCGTCGCTTCCGGCACGCCCAGCATCTCGGTCTTGGCGGCATTGGAGTAGCTCACGAAACCGCGGTCGAACCACGCAGAACTGCCGGCAATGGCCGTCACCGCCTGGGCCAGCCAGCCGCCGGTGCAGGATTCGGCCGTCGCCAGCCATTGCCCCCGGGCCAGCAAGCGCTCGCCGACTTGGGCGGCAAAACTTTCCAGATCGTCATTCATGGCGGCGATCTTACACCGGGCCTGACGCCGCCTCCGGGTTAGACTTCCGTCTTTAGCGCATCACCGCATCGCCATGACTTTCGCTGCTCTCGGCCTTTCCGCCCCGCTGCTCCAGGCCCTCGACGCCCTCGGCTACCAGAAGCCGACGCCCATTCAAACAGAGGCCATTCCCGCCGTTTTGGCCGGCCGCGACCTGATGGCGGCGGCCCAGACCGGCACCGGCAAGACCGCCGGCTTCGCGCTGCCGCTCTTGCAACGCCTCTCCGAGGGCGAGAGGGCCGAGGGCAAAGCGGCGCGCGCCCTGATTCTGACGCCGACGCGCGAACTGGCCGAGCAGGTGCATGCCAGTTGCCGCCAGTACGGCCAGCATCTGCCGGTCAGCACGTACGCGGTCTATGGCGGCGTCGGCATCCATCCTCAGATCACGCGCCTTGGCCGGGGCGTCGATCTGCTCATCGCCACCCCTGGCCGCCTGCTCGACCTCTTCCGGCAGAAGGCGTTGAGCTTGAAAGAGGTCGAAATGTTCGTGCTCGACGAAGCCGACCGCATGCTCGATCTCGGTTTCGCCCAGGAACTCTCCACCCTCTTTGCCGCCCTGCCCAAGCACCGTCAGACCCTGTTGTTCTCGGCCACTTTTTCCGAGGCCATCCGCAGTCTGGCCAGGGCTCGCCTGCGCGACCCGCTCTCAATCGACGCCGCGCCGCGCAATAGCGCCGCCAAGGCGGTCAGGCAATGGGTCGTGCCAGTGGATAAAAAACGCAAGACCGAGCTGTTTCTCTTCATGCTCAAGGATCGCGGCTGGACTCAGGCCCTGGTTTTCGTCAAGACCAAGAAGAGCGCCGATGAGCTGGCCGCCCGCTTAGAGGCACAGCGAATCAGCGCCGACGCGATCCACGGCGACCGGCCCCAAGCCGCCCGCCTGCGCGCGCTGGAAAATTTCAAGGCGGGCGCGCTGCGAGTTCTCGTCGCCACCGATGTGGCCGCCCGGGGACTGGATATCGACGACTTGCCGCTGGTGGTCAATATCGACCTGCCGCTCTTCGCCGAGGATTACATCCACCGCATCGGCCGCAC
>CAZFHE010000109.1:0-2241 GCA_964518615.1 uncultured Dechloromonas sp.
CCAGCCGATCGACCGCGCCGGGCTGCTCCGCTACATCGTCTCCTTTCGCGAGCACAACGAGTTTCACGAGCAATGCGTCGAGCGCATTTTTTGCGACATCAGCCGCCGCTGCCGCCCCGGGGCGCTGGCGGTGCATGCCCGCTACACCCGGCGCGGCGGGCTGGACATCAATCCCTTCCGCGCCAGCGGCGGCTTCTCGCCGCCCGGCAATGCGCGCGAAATCCGGCAATGAGCGCTCGCCGATCATCAAGGTGTTTTCTCCTTCGCCGGGCGCATACGGATGCATCATGATTGGCTAGAATGAAACCAGCCATTTGAATACCGTTTGAATCCGCCAGCCGCCAGTTTTCCGCCACCCATCATGACCCCTCGCTATTTCCCGGCCATAGATCCCAGCGCCCTTTCGGCATGTCTGGACGAACTCGCCGCCCGCAATCCCCGGCCGCTGGTTTTCGCGCTCTTTCCCGAAGCGGAAAAAGCGCGGGTCGGCGAGCTGCAAAGCGGATGCTGCGAACGCGGACTCGATCTCATCGGGGCCCTGTTTCCGACCCTGCTGACCGAACAGGGTTTCACGACCCGCGGCCTCATGCTGGTGAGTATCGAGAATTCGACCGGCCATTTTCTCGTCCCGGATCTCGCCATCCCGCCCGACGAGGCCGCCGAGCGGATCGCCTTGGCCGTGGGAGAGACAGGCAGCCAGGATGGCCGTCCCGGCCCCCGGCAACTCTTCCTGATATTCGACAGCATGCTACCGAGCATCGCCTCCATCCTGGCCAAGCTGTACGACCGCCTGAAACGCGACTTCACTTATGCAGGCATCAATGCCGGCAGCGGAAGCTTCCAGCCCATGCCCTGCCTGTTCGATAAAGAGCGCCTGCTCGGCAATGGCGCTATCGGCATCATCCTGGATGGCGCAACGGAAATTTCGGTGCAGCACGGCTACCCGATTTCGAAATCCTCGATACGCGCCACCTCAACAGCCGGCAACCGGATCGACAAAATCGACGGCCAGCCGGCCATGACGGTCTACCAGCAGGTCATCGCCGCCGACTTCGGCATCCGGCTCACCGCGGACAATTTCTACGACTATGCCGTGCACTATCCCTTCGGCCTCGTCGGTTCGCTGGAAATCCTGGTGCGCATACCCGTCGCCTTCAATGAAGATGGCTCGATTTTCTGCGTCGGCGAAGTGCCGGCGAACTCGATGTTGCGCTTATTGAAAGCGCCGACGCTTGAAAACAGCCATTGCGTGCGCGCAACGCTCCGGCAACTCGGCCCCTGCGCTGGCGCGCCCTTGCTGACCTTTTACTGCGCTGGCCGGCGTCTGCATTTCGGCGACGAGGCCAGGCGCGAATTGCGCGAACTCCAAGCCCACTCCGGCGCCAGCGCCATCGTCGGCGCCCTGTCGCTCGGCGAAATCGGAACCGACAACGACATCGGCTTCCCGGAATTTCACAACGCCGCCCTGGTCTGCCTGCGCTGAAGAGCCTGTTGAAAACCGGCCAGGACGCGGACGAGGATCATCGCCCTCGTCCTTGAGCGCGGCCTCATGCGGGCGCTTAGTTGAGTCCTTCGTCCTTGATCAGGGGCAGGCGGATCACCTCGATCCCCTCGTCGCACAGGGCCTCGCACTCCTTGGCGCTGGCTTCGCCGCGAATCGGGCGCTCCGGGGCCTCGTGGTAATGCATCCTGCGCGCCTCCTCGGCAAACGCCGGGCCGACATCCTCGCAGCTTTCCGCCACGGCCTTGAGCAATTTCCGGTACAGCATCATGAGCTCCTTGCCGGACGGCAGCATCGCCGCGCTGGACACGCCGGCCGCCGGCGCGCCCGATGCCGGGGCCTGCGCGCCGCCGATGGCCACGGCCGACGGAACGCGCCGCACCTGATGGCTGCCGCATTGCGGACAGCCGACGAAATGCCGCTCTAGTTGCGCCGCGAAATCGTCGGCGCTGCGAAACCAGCCTTCGAAGCGGTGGCCGTTTTCACAGCAAAGGTCGTAGATGATCATCGGCGTGGCAAAGACCGGCGGAGAAGCGGGCGGATCGTCGGGGCGCGGATCATACCACCCGGCCGGTGCGCCGCCCAATGCGGGAAGCGATCCATGCGCCGCGAGGACTCAGTTGGCCGCCTTGCGCCAACCCTTGTCCTCCAGGCATTGATGCATCCGGCGCACGCTGGCCTGGGTCACCCTCCCGTCAATGCCGGAATAGGCCTGCAATTTGCAGTATTTTTCATCGAGC
>CAZFHE010000110.1:0-3824 GCA_964518615.1 uncultured Dechloromonas sp.
GCTTCCAGTTCGGGCATGTAGCGGGCCATGAAGCGGCGGTCCTGGCCGATGGAATTGCCGCACATGGGCGAATGCCCCTTGCCCGAATATTTGCGCATGAAGGCGAGCGCCGCCGCCTCGACCTCGGCTTCGCCCAGGGTCGAGGCGCGAACCTTGTCGATCAGGCCGGAGCGGCCATGCGTTTTCTGATTCCACTCGTCCATGCCGGCCAGCACCTCGTCGGATTGATGCACCACCCAGGCGGGCGACTCGGCGACCAGTTCCAGCGCCGAGTTGGTGACCACGATCGCCATTTCGATAATGCGGTCGCCGTCCGGATTGAGGCCGGTCATTTCCATGTCCAGCCAGACGAGGTTGTTTGCGGTGCCTGCCATATAATTGCCCGATTTTGAAAAGTTTCGATTTTCTCACAGACCTTTCGCCTTGATTTCCTCTTTCAGCCTCGTCTTTCTCGCCGCCCTCTGCCTGACCCTGGGCATGCGCCTCTGGCTCGCCTTGCGCCATATCCGCCATGTCGGCGCGCATCGCGCGAGCGTGCCGGCCGATTTCGCCGCGCGCATCCCGCTTGCCGCCCATCAGAAGGCCGCCGATTACACCGTCGAGCGCTGCCGCGCCGGCCTCGTCACGACCCTGGCCGATAGCGCGCTGCTGCTCGCCCTGACGCTGGGCGGCGGCATCGCCTGGCTGCATGATCTGTACTCGGCCCGCATGGACGGCATCGTCTATGGCCTAGCGATGATTTTCAGCCTCCTGGCCATTTCCGCCCTCGTCGATCTGCCCTTCTCGTTGTACCGCCAATTTGTCATTGAAGCCCGCTATGGCTTCAATCGCATGACGCTGCCCCTGTTTTTCGCCGATCTCGCCAAGCACGCGCTGCTCGCCCTCGTCATCGGAACCCCGGTCATCGGCGTGGCGCTCTGGCTGATGGGGACCATGGGCGCCGCCTGGTGGTTCTGGGTATGGCTCTTCTGGGCAGGCTTCAATCTGCTTCTGCTCTTTGTCTATCCGACCTGGATCGCGCCGCTGTTCAATCAATTCACCCCGCTCGAAGGCGGCGAGACAAAAAGCCGCATCGAAGCCCTGCTTGAGCGCTGCGGGTATCAAGCTTCCGGCCTGTTCGTGATGGACGGCTCGAAGCGCTCCAGCCACGGCAACGCCTATTTCACGGGCTTTGGCAAAAATAAGCGCATCGTTTTTTTCGACACCCTGCTAGAGCGCCTGACGCCCAGCGAAATCGAGGCGGTGCTGGCGCATGAACTGGGGCATTTTTGCAAGAAACACATTCTCTGGCGCATCGCCTTTCTGTTTGCGGGTTCGCTGGCCTTTCTGTGGCTGCTCGGCCAGTTGATCGACAGCCCGTGGTTTTACGCGGGCCTTGGCGTGCCGGCGCAGAGCGCCGGGCCAAGCGCGGCGCTCGCGCTGATTTTGTTTTTTCTTGTCGTGCCGGTATTCACCTTTCCCTTGAGCCCGCTGTTGAGCCAGCTATCGCGCCGCCATGAGTTCGAGGCCGATGCCTGGGCCGCCGAACATGCCGAGTCAGCCGACCTGATCCGCGCCCTGGTCAAGCTCTACGAGGACAATGCGGCGACGCTGACGCCCGATCCGCTGTATTCGGCCTTTTACGATTCGCATCCGCCGGCGGCGGAGCGCATCGCCCGCTTGCAGGCCAGCGCCTGATGCGGGGCCGCGTCGTCGCCGCCCACGGCAGGCAGTATGTGGTTGAATTGCCGGATGGGCAGCGCCTCTCCTGCTTTCCGCGCGGTAAAAAAAGCGAGGTGGCCTGCGGCGATTGCGTCGAACTCCAGCGAACCTCATCCGACCAAGGGGTCATCGAGGCCATCCGGCCGCGCAAGAGCCTGCTCTATCGCTCCAACGACATCCGCCAGAAGCTGATCGCCGCCAATGTCGATCTCCTGATCATCGTCGTCGCCACCGAGCCCGCCTTTTCCGACGAACTCGTCACGCGCGCCCTGGTCGCCGCCGAGAGCGCCGGCATCGACACCCTGATCGCGCTCAACAAGTGCGACCTGACGGAGCGCCTGACCAGCGCGCGCAAGCGCCTTTCCGTCTTTGCGGACCTCGGCTACCGCATCCTTGAGCTCTGCGCCCGCGACCACGCCGAGGATCTTCGCCCGGCGCTCCTGGGGCGTACCAGCGTGCTGGTCGGCCAATCGGGCATGGGCAAATCGACGCTGATCAACGCCTTGTTGCCGGAAGCCCGGGCCGCCACCCGCGAAATTTCGCTGGCCCTCGATTCCGGCAAGCACACCACGACCCATGCGAGCCTCTACCGGCTCGATGCCGACAGCGCCCTGATCGACTCCCCCGGCTTGCAGGAATTCGGCCTCGGCCATCTGGGGCGAGATGAGATCGAGCAGGCCTTTCCCGAATTTCGCCCCTACCTCGGCGCCTGCCGCTTTCGCGACTGCCGGCATGATCGCGAGCCGGACTGCGCCCTGACCGCGGCGCTCGAGGCCGGCCGCATTGATCCCTCCCGCTTCGCGGCCTATGGCCGGATCGTTGGCCGGTAGCAATCGTCCCGCCGCTCGGCGATAATTTGGCCACCGCCGCCCCATGCGCGGCGGTCGGAGAAAGCATGTCAGCCTCACAACCCACCATCCTGATTGTCGACGACACCCCTGAGAATCTCAGCGTCCTCGGCGAACTGCTGCAACGCGACTATCGCGTCCGGGCTGCCAATTCGGGGCGGCGCGCGATCCAGATCGCGCACAGCCAGCCCACGCCCGACCTGATTCTGCTCGATGTGATGATGCCGGAAATGGACGGTTTCGCCGTCCTCGCCCAATTGCGCGCCGATCCCGCGACGCGCGACATTCCGGTCATTTTCGTCACCGCCATGGACGCCACCCACGACGAGGAACACGGCCTCGACTGCGGGGCCGTCGACTACATCACCAAGCCGGTCCGCCCGGCTATCGTGCTGGCCCGCGTGCGCACCCAACTCGAACTGAAATGGGCACGCGACATCCTGAGCGACCAGAACAATTACCTTGAGGCCGAAGTCACCCGGCGCATGGAAGAAAACCAGCTGATCCAGCAAGTCAGCATCCACGCCCTGGCGCGGCTCGCGGAGACGCGCGACCCGGAAACCGGCAATCACCTGCGCCGCACCCAGGAATATGTGCGCACCCTGGCCCGCGCCCTGCGCGATCAACCGCGTTTCTCCCACTATCTCGACGAGCGCACCATCAACGCGCTGGCGCAATCGGCGCCGCTGCACGATATCGGCAAGGTCGGCATTCCCGACCATATCCTGTTGAAGCCAGGCCCCTTGACGCCGGATGAGTGGGCCATCATGAAAACCCACGCCGAAATGGGCGCTCACGCCATCGCCCAGGCCGAGGCCGATGCGGACCGCAAGGTGGCGTTCCTCGATATCGCCAAGGAAATCGCCCGCCATCATCACGAAAAATGGGATGGCAGCGGCTATCCGGACGGCCTCGCCGGTGACGCGATCCCCATCTCGGCTCGCCTGATGGCGCTCTCCGACGTCTTCGATTCGCTGATCAGCCCGCGCGTCTACAAAGCCGCCTTTTCCACCGAGGAAGCGCGCCAGATCATCATCTCCGGCCAGGGCAAGCATTTCGATCCGGACATGGTGACGGCCTTTATCGAGCATTTCCCCGCCTTTACGCGCATTGCCGGCCAATATGCGGACTGAGCGAAGAGGCCAATCCCCCCGTGACCGAAGGCCCGCGGCCAAGCCGCGGGGCCGCTGACTCTTCCCCCCACCCCCTCCCCCCCCGCCCGACCCGCCATGACCGCCACCCCGACGTCCCGCCTGTCCGAAATCATGACCCGCC
>CAZFHE010000111.1:0-4006 GCA_964518615.1 uncultured Dechloromonas sp.
CCATGGCCTCCATCGCCAGCGTCAGCAAGCGCGATTTCAGCAACATGGGCAAGTTCCTGTTCGTCGGCGTGATCGTCGCGCTGCTGGCGATGGTCGCCAACATCTTCCTGCAAATTCCCGCCTTGTCGCTGACCATTTCGGCCATCGTCGTGCTGCTCTTCTCGGCTTATCTTCTATACGACATCAACCGCATCGTGCGCGGTGGCGAAACCAACTATGTCAGCGCCACGCTGGCCGTCTACCTCGACGTTTACAACATCTTCATCCACCTGCTGAACCTGATCATGGCCTTCACCGGCGAGCGCGACTGAACGGCGCACAATCATCGAAAGAAAGGCGGCCACGGCCGCCTTTTTTCATGGCCGCTCGAACAAGGCCAGGGATTCGACGTGGGCGGTGTGGGGGAACATATTCACCGCGCCAGCCGCGCGCAAACGGTAGCCCTTGACCGAAACCAGCACGCCCGCATCGCGCGCCAAGGTGGCCGGGTTGCACGAGACATAGACGATGCGCTGGGGCGCATCGCGGCCCAGCGCCTTGACCACTTCAATCGCGCCCTCGCGCGGCGGGTCGATCAGCATCTTGTCAAAATGGCCCAGGGCGGCCAAGGAGGCTTCGCTGCACTCGAACAGATTGGCGAGCCCGAACTCGACCTTGGCCGCGAGGCCATTCGCCTCGGCGGCCTCCCGCCCCCGGCGGACCAGGGCTTCGCTGCCTTCGATGCCGACCGCCTCGGCCCCGGAGCGGGCAATCGGCAGGGTGAAATTGCCCAGGCCGCAGAATAGATCGGCGATCCGCTCGCCGGGCCGGGGATCGAGCAACCCCAGGGCGCGGCGGACCAGCACGCGATTGACCGCGTGATTGACCTGGGTGAAATCGGTGGGCCGAAAGGCGAATTCCAGACCGAATTCTGGCAGCGTATAGCGCAACTGCGCCCCTTCGCGCGGATGAAAGCGATAAGCGCTATCCGGCCCTTTCGGTTGCAGGTAGATGACCACCTGATGACGGTCGGCGAATTGCCGCACCCGCTCTTCGTCGCGCCGGGTCAGCGGCTGGAGAATGCGCAGCACCAGGGCCGTACAGGCCTCGCCCACCGCGATTTCGAGTTGCGGCAGGCGTTCGGCGATAGACAGAGCGGCGAACAATTCGCGCAGCGGCATCAACAGATCCGAGACCTGCGGCGGCAGAATGGCGCAAGTCCTGATATCGGCGATATAGCTGCTGCGCCATTCGTGAAAGCCGATCAGCATGCCGCCCTTTTTCTCCACCCGGCGCACGCCGAGACGGGCGCGATGGCGGTAGCCCCAGGGCGAACCGTGAATCGGCGGCAGCATGTTTTCCGGGCGCACCCGGCCGATATGCCACAGGCTATCCTCCAAGACCCGCTGCTTGGCCGCCACCTGCGCCCCCGGATCCATATGCTGCATGGCGCAGCCGCCGCAGATCCCGAAATGCGGGCAACGCGGCTCGACGCGGGCCACCGAGGCGCGCTCCACCGCCACCAGATGCGCCAGTTCGTAATTCGGCTTTTTCCGGAAACTGGCGTACTCGACCCTTTCGCCGGGCAAGGCCCCATCAATGAAAATGGTTTTGCCCTCCTGGCGGGCAATGCCCCTCGCCTCATGATCCAGCGACTCGACGATCCCGATTGGCACGATTCACCCCGGAAAAAGCGCGAATTCTATCAATCGGCTACACTCAACACTATGGCTCGCGAACTGATGACCTCCTGGACAGACTACCGCGCCGCCGTCGACCGGCTGCTGGCCTTGGCTTGCGAAAAAATCGCCATTTTTGACGAGGATCTGGGCGGTCTGAGCCTCGGTTCTCGCGCCAATCTCGACCATCTGCAAGGCTTCTTGAGCAAAAACGGCCAGGGTGTCGCGCTGCGCATCGTCGTGCGCGATGCCGCGCCCTTTCAGCGGCAACAAGAGCCCGGGCTCTTGAAACTCCTCGGCCTCTACGGCCATCGCGCCACGGCGCTGCAAGCGCCGGAGCATCTGGCCCGCCTGCGCGACAACATGCTGATTGTCGACGACCGGCATGCGTTGATCCGCTTCGACCGCGATCAGGCGCGCAGCAAATTGCTGCTCGACGAAGCGGACGAAGTCCGCGCCTACCTCAAGCGCTTTGAAGACATCTGGGCGGAAGGCGGCGATGCCGTCGGCGCCACGACGCTGGGCTTGTAAGCGCGCATCGCGCCCCCCGATCCAGCCCCCCATCCCGGGTAGCACATTCTCGAATCAAACGCCATGCGGCAACGCAGCAAACAAGACACTTGACGCCAAGGTTTTTGTTATAATCAGCGGCTGATCAGGAGAGTCCTGGTCAAAATAATTCTGCTGCTATTGCTTCTCGTCGATAAGGATATCCACCCATGAACAAGTCCATTCTCGTTGCCGCCCTGCTTGCCTTTGCTCTGGCCGCCTGTGGCAACAAGGAAGAACCGCAAGTCGCTCCGGCCCCGGCCGTTGAAGAAACCGCTCCGGCTGTTGAAGAAACCGCGCCGGCCGCTGAAGAAGCCGCTCCGGCTGGCGAAGAAGCCGCGCCGGCCGCTGAAGAAGCTGCCCCGGCTGGCGAAGAAGCCGCTCCGGCTGCTGAAGAAGCCAAAGCGGCCGAATAAGCAAAGCCATCTCGCCCTTCGGGGCAAAAAAACGGGGCCTTCGGCCCCGTTTTTGTTTGGGCGTTTGCCGCGGGAAACGAATATTTCCCGCGGCAAAAACGCTTATTTCAATTGCTCTAGCAGCAAGGACAGAATTTTCTTCGCGGTATCCGAACGATCCGCCCCGCCTTCTCTGGTCAGCACCTGAATCTGGCTCTGCTGGCCGGCCTCGCCGACATGAATCCGGTACTGGACCTTGGCCGCCTCGGGATCGCTGGATTTCCAGAAAGCCAGCTTCGACAGCCAGCCGCCATCCTTCTTGCGGTTGTCCGTCTCCGGATCGACATAGCGGACGTAGTACAGGCCGCGCGAACGGTCGCGATCCTCGACGGTGAATCCAACCCGATCCAGGGCCAGACCGACCCGACGCCAGGCGCGGTCGAAACGCTCATCGACCTCCAGCGTGCCCGCGCCGTCGTTGGCCCGCGCCAGACGGGCGCGCGGCTCGGCCTTGGCGCTGGCCAACTGGGCCTCGGCGCGCTTTTCCTCCGCGCCCAGGCGAACCATCAGCCGGCGCAGCATCTCGGCCTCAAGCTCCGGATCCGGCGCCTTGGGCTGCCAGCGGGTGTCGTCCTTGGCCCCGGAGGTATAGACCTCCTCCATCGCCCGGTGGCTGATGAAAATATCGGTCGTGCCCGGCTCCGCGCCCGGCTCGAAGCGGGTTCGGAACTTGTCGCGCTCGCCGGTCGAATAGAGGGAATCGAGCAGCCGGCCAAACGTCCGCCGGATGAAATCATCGTTGATCTTGGCGCGATTCTCGGCCCAGTCGGTTTCCATGACCCCGGCTTCGCGGCGCTCGACATTGATGATGAAGCCGGTTTCCTGCCAGAAATCCTTGACCGTATCCCACAAGCCGTCGGCGGACATGGCCACGACCAGCCAGCGCTGATTGCCGGAACGCTCGACGCGCACCTTGTCGACTTCCGGCAACAGGGTGCTGTTACGCGCCATCGCGGCCGGGGTGCGCTCGGCGCTATAGCCGGAGAAGGTAGCGCTGCCCTTGCCGCCCGCATCGGGCACCAGATAGCGGTCATCGGGCGCGATTTGCGACAGATCGGGCGGAATTTCCAGGGGCGAATTGATCTTGGTCGCCGACTTGTAGTCGATTTTCTTGGATTCGGGGAGCATGCCGCAGCCAGCCAAGGCTAGGGCGATGACGGTGAGGCTGATGCCGGACAACTTGCGATTCATGATTCTCCGATTCATCAGGCGATCACCCCGGCTTGACGCATGGCGGCCAGCACGCGCGCCTGGCCGGATTCGGACAAGGGCGTCAGCGGCAGGGGGGGGGCGCCGGGGCACAGGGCCCTCCCGGGCACCGGCCCCTCTGGCGCGGTCTGCCAG
>CAZFHE010000112.1:0-1609 GCA_964518615.1 uncultured Dechloromonas sp.
GCGAAAATCAGCGCCGACAGCCCCTCGACCAGACTCGATACACGGGTCGTTCCGCCGCTCGCCAGATTGACCAGGGTGGCCCCCATGGTTCCCGCGCCGGGAATGCCGCCCACCGACGAGGCGGTGACATTGGCGACGCCCTGGGCCAGCAATTCGCGATTGGGACTGTGCTGCGTGCGGGTCATCTGGTCGAGCACGACGCAGGTTTTCAGGGTGTCGATGGACAAAAGCACGGCGAGCGTCAGGGCGCTGCCGAGCAGGGCGGCGATCTGAACCAGGCGCAGATCGCCGATATCGCGCCAGCGCCCGGTGATGCTGGCGAAATACCCGTCGCCGCTGACGCCCGGCGGACCGACCAGGAGCGGGTTGCCGGCGCTGATCAACAGCGACGGATCCTGGGTCGCCAGCAGGAAATAGACAAGGGCGCCGGCGAGGATGCCGAGTATGGTTCCCGGCACCCGTTGCGTCAGGCGCGGCGCGAGCAGCATCGTGCCTATCGTCGCCGCGCCGACGGCAAGCGCCTGCCCGTTCCACAGCCAGGGCGAAGCCAGGGCTTCGTGCCAGTGCGTGCCGGACGGCGCGCCGACCAGCTTGTCGATCTGGCTGCCGACGAGGATCAGGCCGACGCCGGTCAGATAACCGCTGACCACCGGATAGGGGATGTAGCGGATCAGGCGGCCGATGCCGATGACGCCGAACAAAATCTGGAAGAGGCCGGCGAGCAGACCCAGCATCAATAGCAGCAACACGATGCTGTCGGCCGGCAGACCCTCTTCGACCAGACCGATGGCGAAGGCCGAAAGCACGGCGGCGGCCGGCGCGCAGGGCGCGCTGATCAGGCGGTCGGTACCGCCGAGCAGCGCGGCGACCAGGCCGATCACGGTCGCGCCGATAATGCCGGCCAGCGCGCCGAGAGCGGCGTAGCCGGGCGCGATGGCGGCATAAATGCTGACGCCGAAAGCGATGGACGCGGGCAGCGCGACCAGCATCGCGGCCAGTCCGCCCCAGAAATCGCCGCTCTGGTAGCTCTTGTTCATCAATTGCTGCATGCCGGATTTATCAGTGATTCCCATGACCCCGATGGTAGCGCCTTCTGGCGCTCAGCGCGGCGCTTGGAGCGCTTGGGTGGCAAGGCTTGCGCATTCTCGGGTTAGACTGCGCCTGGTTTAGACAACGCGATGGAGATATTGATGAAGCATAAATTCTTCCTGCTGGGAGGCGCGCTCCTGTTTTCCGGGGCCGCCCTGGCCAGCGCCGATCTCGCCAAGGCCAAGAATTGCCTGACCTGCCATACCGGCGACAAGAAAATCGTGGGTCCCAGCTACAAGGACATCACCGCCAAGCGCGTGAGCGAAAAGGGGGCCGAAGCCGCGCTGGCCGCCAAGATCAAGAATGGCAGCAAGGACGAATGGGGACAGGTGCCGATGCCGCCAAACAATGTCACCGACGCCGAGGCGCTGACCTTGTCCAAGTGGGTGCTGACGCACAAGTAAGCCGCCCTGCTTTTTGTTTAGAGCGGTTTCGATTTGGTTGTGGACCTTCTCGCGTTCTTGCCCCCACCCTAACCCTCCCCCGCAAGCAGGGCATAGGTATCTACACATCTCACCCA
>CAZFHE010000113.1:0-1979 GCA_964518615.1 uncultured Dechloromonas sp.
CACGGCGCCGCCGCCGGCCTGGCTCTGCCAGCCGCGGAAAGCGCCGCCGCCATATTCGAGGCCGAGCGCGATTCTCATGCGCACAGCAGCGCCAGCCATCCTGCCGCGACCAAGGCGGCGATCAGGGAATCGCGCGCCGCCCAGCGCGGCAGGGCGAGATAGCGCGTCGACGGGCCTTCAGCCGGAAGCTCCGCCGCGCCGAGCATGCGTCGCCAAGCGCCCTGCCCCTTGGCTTCTTCTGTTTGCAGTTGGTCGAGTACCAGCGACAGGCGGACGACCAGGCGCTCGGTATCAAGGCCAATGACGCGGCAAGGCGATAGCAGCCCCCACAGGGCGCTGATCAGGCCATCGCGTCCCAGGCGTCGAAACAGCCAGGCCAGACAGCCGAGCATGACCATCAGCCGCAAGGCATGCAGATTGGCCGCGGCTATGCCTTCGTAAGTCGGCGTCCAGGAAAGATCGGCCAAGGCTTCGCCCGGCACGTTGTACGCCAGGATCAGCCACAGAGTCAGCAAGAGCCAGCGGGCGCGGCGAAGCAGCTTCCACCATGGGCAGAGGCCAGCCGACAGCGACAGCAGGACCGCCAGCGCCAGCAAGCCCGCAGGGCCAAGGGCGGGCAAGGCCAGCACGGCGGCTAGCCAGACAATCAGGGCACAGGACGGATGCAAGAATCAGGCTCCCAAAATGCACATGGCCCCTCGCGGGGCCATGTGCCATTCGCAAGCCGCGATTTTACTCGCCTATGCGCGCGAGAATCGCCTTGGCCTGCTCGACGAGCTCGGGCGGGCCTTCGGCCATCACTTCCTGCAACAACTCGCGGCTTCCTTCGAGATCGCCCATTTCCTCATAGGCCTTGGCCAGATCAAGCTTGGTATTCACCTCTTCCCACTGCGCATCCGGGGCGGGCGAAGCCGGGGTGATGCCGGTTGCCACCATGGTCGCCTCTCCGACCGGCGGAGCCGCGAGGTCGAGATTGATCGAGCCGACATCGAACTCCGGCGACATCATCGGCTGTCCGAGGAAAACCGAATCGGTCAGGCTGACGTCGAACTCGACGACATCGGCATCGCTCAGCGGGGATAGCATGGTTTCGGCCAATTTCTGGTCGTCGCGCATAGAATCGGGAGCGATCAAGGTCACATCGCCGAGTTCCACCGGAAAACCTTCCACTTCGGTGGCCGCTGTCCTGGCATCGAGATCGGCCGCTGGCTGGGCCGGCGCGATCGCTTCCTTCGGCGCCCTGGCTTTCTCCTGCTCGTCGCTGCCGCCAAACAGCATTTCTTTGGGGAAGTCGCTGTTGTCCCTCAAGGTCGAGGGCGTCAACAAGGTACCGCCAGCCGAGAAATCATGACCGCCACCATCATTGGTCTGCGGCCACGCCTTGTAGGGCCCCGTATCGGCCAACTCGTCGATGGCGGGAGCCGCCTCGTCGTGCATGCGCAGGTCGCCAAGCATGGTCGCTGCGGCTTCGAGCGGCACATCGCCGGAAATGTCGAAATCCAGAACCATCTCTTCTTCGCTAACCGCCGCCGACTTCTCTTCAAGGGCCGGACTGGCCTGCGCCGACCTAGCCACCTCCGCCCCCCCCCCAGGCATCGCCTCGGACCGGTGGGCACTCAGATCGAAATCGAGACTGCCCAGATCGACCGGCTCCTCAAAGGGCTCAGGCGCGCTCGGCGTTGCCGGCGGCTCGTCAAGCAGCGGCGAGCCGAGCACCAGGGTGTCGTGCTCCTCTTCTTCTGCCTCGGCGGGAGTGGGTGCCGCCGCCATCTGCGCCAGCACGCCAGCCGCCATGGTGACCGTCGTCCGCCCGGCATCGGCAGGAGCCACAGGCTGCACCGCCTCGGCTTCGGGGACCGAAGCCCCGGCTGCGCCGCCGGAATACAGCGGATTCTGCGGATCGAGGCCAGCGCCAAGGGCGGCGACCTTTTCCCACTCGGGACCCGCGCCGCCAGTCTGCGCGTACAGCTCGCTGGCTA
>CAZFHE010000114.1:0-5600 GCA_964518615.1 uncultured Dechloromonas sp.
GTACGTGTTCATGGCCACCCGCGATGGCACGGTCAAGAAAACCCCGCTGTCCGATTTCTCCAATCCGCGCAAGGCCGGCATCATCGCCGTCGATCTGGTGGATGACGACTACCTGATCGGCGGCGAATTGACCACCGGCCAGAGCGACATCGTGCTGGTGTCGGACGCCGGCAAGGCCGTCTGGTTCGATGAAGAGGACGTTCGCCCGATGGGCCGGGGCGCGCGCGGCGTGCGCGGCATGAAGTTGCAGCCGGGGCAGACCGTGATTTCGCTGCTGGTTGCCGAATCCGATCAGCAGACCGTGCTGGTCGCCACCGAAAACGGCTTCGGCAAGCGCACCGTGCTCGCCGACTTCCGCCATTCCGGGCGCGGCACCCAGGGCGTCAAGGCCATTGCCGATTCCGAGCGCAATGGCGTGGTGATCGGCGCCAAGCTGGTCGATGACAGCGACGAAGTGATGCTGATCACCACCGGCGGCGTGCTGATCCGCACCCGCGTCTCGGAGATTCGCGGCATGGGCCGGGCGACCCAGGGCGTCACCCTCATTTCGCTCGACGAAGGCGAAAAGCTCGCCGGCCTGGAAAAGGTCGCCGAGTCGGTCGTCGAGGGCGACGTCGCCAGCGAAACGACCGAGGAGGAAGCCAAGGAAGCGGGCGATAACCCGGCGGATATCCCCGCCGCCGATCCAGCCGCTAACCCCGCCGATAACGCCAACGGAGAACCCTGATGACGCGCGCCTGGAATTTCAGCGCCGGCCCCGCCGCGCTACCCGAAGACGTGCTGCGCCAAGCGCGGGAAGAACTGCTCGACTGGCAGGGCGCCGGTTGCAGCGTCATGGAAATGAGCCATCGCGGCAAGGAATTCATGTCCATCCTCGCCCAGGCCGAAGCCGACCTGCGCGAGCTGATGGGCATACCCGCCGAGTACAAGGCGCTCTTCCTGCAAGGCGGGGCGACGCAGCAATTCGCGCAGATTCCGATGAATCTCCTGGCCGGCCGCTCGGCGGATTACATCGTGACCGGCTCGTGGTCCAAAAAAGCCTTCAAGGAAGCGCAGCGAGTGGCGGCGGGAACGGTGCGCTGCGCGGCAAGCACCGAGGAGGGCGGCTTCACCCGCCTGCCGACGGCCGAGGAAATCAAGCTCGATCCCTTCGCCGCTTATCTCCATGTGTGCACCAACGAAACCATCCACGGCGTCGAGATTGCCGCCGAGCGCATCGCCGATATCGGCGTGCCGCTGGTCGCCGACATGTCCTCGCACATCCTGTCGCGCCCCGTGCCGGTCGAAAAATTCGGCCTGATCTACGCCGGGGCGCAAAAAAACATCGGCCCCTCGGGCGTCACGCTGGTCATCATCCATCGCGACCTGCTGGGCATGGCGCCGCTGACCCTCCCGAGCATCATGGATTACGCCGTGATGGCCGAGAACGGCTCCATGCTCAACACCCCGCCCACCTTCGGCATCTATGTCGCCGGCCTGGTGTTCCAGTGGCTCAAACGCCAGGGCGGGCTGGCCGGCATGGCCGCCATCAACGCCGCCAAGGCCGAGATGCTGTACGCCTCTATCGACGGTTCCGGCGGCTTCTACGCCAACCCGGTCGCCCCCGACTGCCGCTCGCGGATGAACGTCCCCTTCACGCTGGCCGATGTACGGCTCGACGCGGTGTTCCTGGAGGAAGCCAAAGCCGCCGGACTGCTCGGTCTGAAAGGCCACAAATCCGTCGGCGGCATGCGCGCTTCGATCTATAACGCGGTTTCCGAGGAGGCGGTGAGGGTGTTGGTGGAGTTTATGAATGATTTCGCCAAAAGAAACGGGTAAACAGCGTTAGGGCGGCTATTTGGCATTTGCGTAAATAGGAAAAAGATATGAATCTGAAGACAAGCATAGCGTTGTTACTCACAGTAATGCTCGTTATCGGTTGCGCTGGTAGGGCGGCCAATCCAGTAATGGTTCAACAGTATGGAGATGATAAGAAGACTTGTCAGGCTCTGGAACGCGAGATGGTATTTATTCAAGGCGAGATACAGCGCCTGATGCCGCAAACCGAAAAGACAGGGAAAAACGTTGCCCTTGGCGTAACCGGTTTCTTTCTTCTAGTGCCACTCTTCTTTATGGATCTCAGCCAGGCAGAGCAGGTGGAGATAGACGCCTTTCGCCGGAGGTACAACCACCTACTAATTATCGCTGGTGACAAACAGTGCGGAATTGAGGGAAAACCAATTCCTGAATTCGTTGAACCAAGTTCACCTAATTCAGGAAACACTGAAGCGCGGTAGGTTGGGGTGAGCTTGCGAACCCCAACGTCAGCATTATTCCTTTTCGCCCGAATGTTGGGGTTTGCTGTACACACCCCAACCCACAGGGCCTGAAAACAGCCGCTCTCGCATTCAGATAGAATGGATCCATGGCACCCACCGTCTTGAAAGAAGGCCCTTTCCGACTGTTTTTTTTCTCCCGCGAGGAGCCACGGATTCACGTTCACGTGGCTCATCCCGATGGAGAGGCAAAGTTCTGGCTTGCGCCTACCGTGGCTTTGGCAACTTCTGTTGGCTTGTCAGAGCATCAGCTTCGCGAAGCTCATGTTCTCGTGGAGAAACATCTGGAGGAGATTAAAAATGCCTGGAATCGCCACTTTGGCAGTTGAGGTAACGCATATCTCCAAGAACGGACTCTGGTTGCTGTTGGAGGACGAGGAGTTGCTGCTGACGTATGAGCAGTTCCCGTGGTTTCGCAAAGCTACCATCGGCCAAGTGTCCCATGTGGAGCGCCCGACCCGGGATCATCTCTACTGGCCTGAGCTGGATGTCGATCTTTCGATTGAATCCATTCGCAAGCCGTCGGCTTTCCCGTTGGTCGCCAAGAGCGGTAGGTTGGGGTGAGCTTGCGAACCCGGATGCCAACATTATTTCTTTTCCTCCAAGTGTTGGGCTTTGCTGCGCTCAGCCCAACCTACAGGGCCTACAGGGTTTGGCCTAGGCTGCTAACTTTATTCAAATGAACGACGACCTCCAAAAAGCCCTCTCCGGCGTGCGCGCCGATATTGATCGTATTGACGGCGAGTTGTTGAAGCTGCTCAACGAGCGCGCCCGTTGCGCGCAGCGGGTTGGCGAAATCAAGGCGGCGCATGGCGAGGCTGGGCATATTTACCGGCCTGAGCGCGAGGCGCAGGTCTTGCGGCGCTTGCAGGAGGCGAATCCTGGGCCGCTGCCGGGCGAGAATGTCACTTTCTTTTTCCGCGAGGTGATGTCGGCCTGCCTGTCGCTGGAACAGCCGCTTTCCATCGCCTTTCTTGGTCCGCTCGGCACCTTCTCGGAATCGGCGGCGACCAAGCATTTCGGCCATGCCGCCAGGCTGCAACCTCAGGCTTCGATCGACGATGTTTTCCGCGAGGTCGAGTCCGGCCATGCCCATTACGCCGTGGCGCCGGTCGAGAATTCGACCGAGGGGGCTGTTGGCCGCACCATGGATTTGCTGCTCGGCACGCCCTTGAAAATTTGCGGCGAAGTGGTGCTGCGCATACACCAGAATCTCTTGTCCCGCGAAACCGAGCTTACCGCCATCCGGCGCGTTTATTCGCATGCTCAGTCGCTGGCGCAGTGCCATGAATGGTTGAACCGCATGCTGCCCGAGGCCCAGCGCATTTCAGTCGGCAGCAATGCCCAGGCGGCGCAGCGGGCTGCGGAGGAGGCGGGCGCGGCGGCCATTGCCGGCGAGGCGGCGGCGTCGCGTTACGACTTGCCGAAACTTGCCGAAAACATCGAGGACGAGCCGAATAACACCACGCGCTTTCTGGTGCTTGGCCGCCACGACGCCGGTCCGTCGGGATGCGACAAGACCTCGCTGATCATGTCTGCCCCCAATCGCACTGGCGCGCTGCATGAATTGCTGCTGCCCTTTTCGCACGCGGGCGTTTCGCTGTCGCGCCTGGAATCGCGGCCCGCGCGCAATGCCTTGTGGGAATATGTCTTTTACGTCGATATCGACGGCCACCGCGAGGACGAAGCCGTCAAGCGCGCTCTCGACGAACTGGGCCGCCGCGCCGCCTATCTGAAAATCCTCGGCTCCTATCCGGTGGCCGTTTACTGACCAATCAACCATCCAGGATGCGCATGGGTATGACCCTCTCCCCAACCCCTCCCCCGCAGGCGGGGGAGGGGCTTTTTCTCCCCTCGCCCACTTGTGGGAGAGGGGCTGGGGGAGAGGGCAGCGTGCGTTGATGAGGAAATAGCATGAACCTAACCGATCAAGCCCTACCCTATGTGCGCGCCATCTCGCCCTATCAGCCGGGCAAGCCGATTACCGAACTGGCCCGCGAAATGGGCATTCCGGTCGAGCGCATCGTCAAGCTCGCTTCCAATGAAAATCCGCTGGGCATGAGTCCCAAGGCGCGGCTGGCCGTCGAGGCGGCCATTGCCGGCATCGAGCGCTATCCCGATCAATTCGAGCTGATCGCCAAGCTCGCCGCGCGCTGCGGCGTCGATGCCGGGCAGGTGGTGCTCGGCAATGGCTCCAACGACGTGCTGGATCTTGCGGCCCGCGTGTTTCTGGCCCCTGGCCGTTCGGCGGTATTTGCCCAGCATGCCTTCGCGGTCTATCCGCTGGCCACCTTGTCGGCGGGCGCTGAACTGATCGCCGTGCCGGCGAAAAATTACGGCCACGATCTCGCCGCCATGCGCGCCGCCATCCGGCCCGATACGCGCCTTATCTGGATCGCCAATCCGAACAATCCCACCGGCAATTTCCTGCCCTATGCCGAGGTCCGGGCCTTCCTCGACGCCGTGCCCAGGGAGGTGGCGGTGGTGCTCGACGAGGCTTATAACGAATACCTGCCGCCGGCGGACCGCGTCGATGTCGCGGGCTGGATCGAGGATTTCCCCAATCTGATCGTCTGCCGCACCTTCTCGAAAATTTACGGTCTGGCCGGCCTGCGCGTTGGCTATGCCCTGGCTTCGGCCGAGGTCGCCGATTTGATGAATCGCGTGCGCCAGCCCTTCAATGTGAACAATCTGGCGCTGGCCGCGGCGGCGGCGGCGCTCGATGACGAGGAATTCCTCGCCGCCAGCTATGAGATGAACCGGCGCGGCATGGCGCAGATTGTCGCGGGCCTCGCCCGCCTGGGTCTGGAAGTGATCGAGCCGCATGGCAATTTCGTCACCTTCAAGGTCGGCGACGGCGCGGCGGTCAATCAGAAATTGCTGCGCCAAGGGGTCATCGTTCGTCCCATCGGCGGATATGGCCTGCCCGAGTGGCTGCGCGTGACCATTGGCTCGGAGCCAGAAAACGCCCGCTTCCTCGAAGCCCTGGAGAAGGCGCTGTAAATGCAATGTTGTTTTGCCCTTCCCGTATCCATCATTCCCGCGTGGTTTTGGCGGGAATCCAGAGTCTTTGATTCCCTGACAAATTTTGCCCGAGTAAGCAGTGTGCACAGTCTCTGGATTTCCGCTAGAAGCGAGCGGGAGTGACGGAAATTGTGAGGTCTGTGGCTTAAATGGATCGGATTGCCTGTCAATGAAAACCACTCAGCCCGAATTCGGCAAGATCGTCATCTTCGGCACCGGCCTGATCGGCGGTTCCTTCGCGCT
Organism: uncultured Dechloromonas sp.; assembly: GCA_964518615.1. GTDB lineage: Bacteria > Pseudomonadota > Gammaproteobacteria > Burkholderiales > Rhodocyclaceae > Azonexus. The sequence goes on from CAZFHE010000114.1 coordinate 5,583, forward strand.
GGCGCTGAAGGCGGCGGG
>CAZFHE010000115.1:0-1925 GCA_964518615.1 uncultured Dechloromonas sp.
AATCGTTCGCGCCTCTTTGAGGCAGACTTTTGCCCGATCCAGAACCTCTCGCCCACTCGCCGTCCTGCTCATCAACGCACCTCCATCCCGCCTTCAGAGTGACGCGCCTATGATTACATCAACGAATTAGAAATGGAATTATTCCCGCGATTGCCCTGCGTCACGGCTTTTTCTCCCGCGCCTTGCGATCCAGCCCCCGCAGATGCTCCAGCTTTTCGCCGATCTTGCCTTCCAGCCCGCGCGGCGTTGGGCGGTACCAGGCTGGCTCGGGCATGCCGTCCGGCAAATAGGTTTCGCCGGCGGCGTAGGCTTCGGGTTCGTCGTGGGCGTAGCGGTAAGCCTTGCCGTAGCCCAGTTCTTTCATCAATTTGGTCGGCGCATTGCGCAAATGCACCGGCACCGGCCTTGAGCCATCCTTGGCGACAAAGGCGCGGGCCGCGTTGTAGGCCATGTAACCGGCATTGGATTTTGCGGCGATGGCCATGTAGATCACCGCTTCTCCGAGCGCCAGTTCGCCCTCGGGCGAGCCGAGGCGCTCGTAGGTCAGCGCCGCGTCGTTGGCGATCTGCATGGCGCGCGGATCGGCGAGGCCGATGTCCTCCCAGGCCATGCGGATGATGCGCCGGGCGAGATAATGCGGGTCGGCGCCGCCGTCGAGCATACGGCACAGCCAGTACAGCGCGGCGTCTGGGTTGGAGCCGCGCACCGATTTGTGCAGCGCCGAAATTTGATCGTAAAAGGCATCGCCCCCCTTGTCGAAGCGGCGCAGGCTCTGCGCCACCGCGCGCTCGATGAATTCGCCATCGAGCGCCGTGAGGCCGGCGGCTTTCGCGGCGGTGCGCATTTGTTCGAGCAGATTGAGTAGACGCCGCGCATCGCCGTCGGCCAAACCGACCAGGCGCTCGCGGGCGTCGGCGGCGAAATGGAGATCGCTCATCGCCCGGGCGCAGGCGCGGTCGAACAGCGCTCCCATTTCGGCTTCATCGAGCGGTTTCAGGACATAGACCGAGGCCCTTGAGAGCAGCGCGGAATTGACTTCGAAGGAAGGGTTCTCGGTCGTCGCCCCGATGAAGGTTAAGAGGCCCGATTCGACAAAGGGCAGGAAGCCGTCCTGCTGCGCCTTGTTGAAGCGGTGGATTTCATCGACGAAGAGTATGGTCCGCCGCCCTTGCGCACGCCACAACTCGGCCTGGGCCACCGCCTCGCGCACTTCCTTGATGCCCGAGAACACCGCCGACAGCGCGATGAATTCGCAGTTGAATTGCGTCGCCATCATCCGCGCGAGCGTCGTCTTGCCCACGCCCGGCGGCCCCCAGAGAATCATCGAATGCGGCTGTCCGGATTCAAACGCCAGGCGCAAGGGCTTGCCCGGCCCCAGCAAATGCTGCTGGCCGATCACCTCGTCCGGCGTTTGTGGGCGCAAGGCTTCGGCCAGCGGCGCGCCGACCGCGGGCGTCTCGGTATGCTGAAAAAACAAATCGCTCAACGCAGGATCCTTACCGGCAAGCCGCCTCGACCGCGCCAGTGTAGCGCCCCTGGCTTACCCAGGCGGGCATTTCTTCGAGCGCCGGCTGGCGGCGCTCCCGCTTCATTTTTGCCAGCGCGCGGCGGCGGAGTCGTCGGTTTCGCGGGCGTCGACCCAGCGTCCGCCGTCGGCGGCGGCTTCCTTTTTCCAGAAGGGCGCGCGGGTCTTCAAGTAATCCATGATGAATTCGCAGGCGGCGAAGGCTTCGGCCCGATGGGCGCTGGCGACGCTGACCAGCACGATCGGGTCGCAGGGCTTTAGCGGGCCGACGCGATGGATGACGAGCGCGTCGTAAATATCCCAGCGCGAGCGCGCTTCAAGAACGATTTGTTCGAGCGCCTTCTCGGTCATGCCGGGGTAGTGTTCCAGCGTCATGCCGCTGACGCGCTCGCCGTCGTTG
>CAZFHE010000116.1:0-3810 GCA_964518615.1 uncultured Dechloromonas sp.
CTGCCCATGCACCTCGCGCCACTCGCGCAGGCGCAAATACGACAGGAAATGGGCGTGGCAGTGATCGACCAGTTGCTTGTTGCTCTTTTTATGTTCAACGGCGTTCTGAAACCAGTTCCACAGCTTCCACCAGGACAGGAATTCGGATTTTTCATCGGCGAACAGCTTGTGCTTTTCGTCGGCGGCCTGCTGGCGCTCTTGCGGGCGCTCGCGCGGGTCTTGCACCGACAGGCCGGCGGCGATGACCAGCACCTCCCGCAAACAGCCCAGATCGCGGGCGGCAACCAGCATGCGGCCAATGCGCGGATCGAGCGGCAGGCGGGCCAGCGCCTCGCCAACGCGGGTCAGGCGATGGTTATCATCGAGCGCGCCCAGTTCCTGCAATAGCGCATAACCGTCGGCAATGGCCTTGGCGGGCGGCGGCTCGATAAAGGGAAAATGCTCGACCTCGGTCAGACGCAGCGACTTCATGCGCAAAATCACGCCCGCCAGCGAGGAACGGAGAATCTCCGGATCGGTGAAGGGCGCTCGGGCATTGAAATCCTGCTCGTCGTAGAGACGGATGCAGACCCCGGCGGCCACCCGGCCACAGCGCCCCGAGCGCTGGCGCGCCGCCGCCTGAGAAATTTTCTCGATCTGGAGTTGCTCGACCTTGTTGCGGTAGGAATAACGCTTGACCCGCGCAAGACCCGTGTCGATCACATAACGGATGCCCGGCACGGTCAGCGAGGTTTCGGCGACATTGGTCGCCAGCACGATGCGCCGCTGGCCGCCGGAAGGCTTGAAAATGCGATCCTGCTCGCCGGCCGACAGGCGCGAGAAGAGGGGCAGAATTGCCGGGGCATGCGCGGTGGAGAGGCCGGGCCGGGCCAGCGCGTGCTTTCTCAGCGCCTCGGCCGCCTCGCGGATTTCCCGCTCGCCGGGCAGGAAAACGAGAATGTCGCCGGGGCCGAGCCGGGCCAGTTCGTCGGCGGCATCCACAATGGCGTCGTAAAGATCGCGCTCATCGTCCTGCTCGTCGATATCCATGACGGGCCGGTGGCGCACCTCGACCGGATACAGCCGCCCCGACACCTCGATGACCGGCGCGGGCTGGCCATTCATGGCGAAATGCGCGGCGAAGCGCTCGGCGTCGATGGTCGCCGAGGTGATGATCACTTTCAGATCGGGGCGCTTTGGCAGCAATTGCTTCAGATAACCGAGCAGAAAGTCGATATTGAGGCTGCGCTCATGGGCCTCGTCGATGATGATCGCCTCGTAGGCGTTCAGGAATGGGTCGGACTGCGACTCGGCCAGCAAAATGCCGTCGGTCATCAGCTTGACCCAGCTCTCCGGGCCGGTGCGATCCTGAAAGCGAATCTTCACCCCCACGCCCGCGCCGACCTGAGTCTTCAACTCCTGCGCCAGCCTTGAGGCCACCGAGCGGGCCGCCAGCCGGCGCGGCTGCGTATGGCCGATCAGCCCGCGCGCGCCGATGCCGAGATCGAGGCAGATTTTGGGCAATTGCGTGGTCTTGCCCGAACCCGTTTCGCCGCAGACGATGACCACCGGATGCGCGGCAATCAGCGCCGCGATTTCGCCCCGCCGCTCATTGACCGGCAGATCGGCGGCGAATTCGGGTTTCGGCAGCGCCTCCCGCCGCGCCGCCACCGCCGCCCGCGAGCGTTCAAGTAACGCCCCCAATTCGACCTGCGCCTTCTCCCGCGCTTCGCCCTTTGAGCGCTGCAACTCGCGTCGCAGCGCCGCCAGACGGCGGGCATCGTCGGTCAGCGTTTCATCAACATGGCGAGGGCGGGCGTGGCGTGATGGGGAAGAAGTCATGGGGGCGCATTATATTCGCCACCCCGCAGGCTAACTCGCCCAGATCTTCGTCGCGCCAATACTGAGCAAACCGAGCCAGGTGGCGGTCAGCGAGCCGGCCAGGTGCAGGGCGGCGACGCCGAGGGCGGCGGCGGGCTGGCCGGCGAGCAGGCGTTCGACGACTTCGGCTGAGAAGGTCGAGAAGGTGGTCAGGCCGCCGAGAAAGCCGGTGATGACGAAGAGCTTGAGGGCCGGCGGCAGGCCGGCATGGAGATGAAAGACGCCGACCGCGATGCCGACCAGATAGCCGCCGACGATGTTGGCCGCCAGGGTGCCGAGCGGCACGGCCAGCCACAGCGGGTTGAGGAGCATGCCGAAGCCCCAGCGCAACCAGGCGCCCAGGGCCGCGCCGATGCCGACCGCGATGAATCCGCTTCCCATTTTTCCGACTCCTCTCAAGGAAACGCGGGGCTTCCCTTCCTTGCCTTTCGGGTGAGGAGCGCCCGCCTCGTCGCGGATTGTAGCTTGCGCGCGAGCCATCCGAAGTTGCTCGAACAACACAGACGGCGACAAGGCCGGGGTGCTAAAATCGCATTTTTGTTACGAAGCCTCCCCACATCATGTTCGAAGCCTTGATGCCCAAAGAGGGCAAGTATTTCGACTATTTCAACGCTCATGCGGAATTGATCGCGCTGGGCGGCGCCGCGCTGGCCAAGCTGATCGATGCGCTGATCCAGGGTTCCAAGGAGGCCCAGGCGCTGGCCGACGAGATCGACAGGCTCGAAAGCGAGGCCGATGCGATCACCCACAATCTCGTGGCGCAATTGCACACTTCCTTCATCACGCCCTTCGATCGCGACGAGATTCATCAGTTGATCAATGGCATGGACAACATCCTCGACATGACCCAGGACGTCGCCGAGGCCATGTCGCTGTACGACATTCACCGCGTCCCGGCCGAGGCCAAGGACATGGCCGATTTGACCGAGCGCAGTTGCAAGCATGTCTGCGAGGTGGTCAAGCTTTTGCACAATATGGACAACGCGCCGGCCATCCTCAAGCTGTGTCACGAGATCATCGAGCTGGAATCGGAGGTCGACCGCCAGTTGCGCGTGGCGATGTCCCGGACCTTCCGCGAAGAGCCCGATGTCCGCGAGGTCATCAAGTTGAAGGCAATCTACCAATTGATCGAGTCGGTGACCGATCGTTGCAAGGAAGTGGCCAGTACCGTCGAATCCATCGTGCTCGAAAATTCCTGAGTCACAGTCGATGGATGCCCTGAACATCAGCCTGGGGGTCGTGGTGACCCTGGTGGTGGTGGCCTTGCTGTTCGATTTCATGAACGGCTTTCACGATGCCGCCAACTCGATCGCCACCATCGTCTCGACCCGCGTCCTCAAGCCGCAGCATGCGGTGCTGTGGGCCGCCACCTTCAACTTCCTGGCCTATTTCCTGTTTCACCTGAAAGTGGCCGCCACTATCGGCAAGGGAACCATAGATCCGAGCATCGTCGATCATTACGTGATTTTCGGCGCCCTGGTCGGGGCCATCGCCTGGAATCTGATCACCTGGTATTACGGCATTCCGTCGTCTTCCTCGCATGCCCTGGTCGGTGGCCTGGTCGGAGCCGCCGTCTGCAAGGCCGGTTTCGGCAGCCTGATTGCCTCCGGCGTGCTGAAAATCATCGCCTTCATCTTCGTCGCCCCCTTTCTCGGCTTCCTGGTCGGCGGCCTCTTGATGGTTGCCGTTTCATGGATATGCCGCGGCATGACACAGCGCCGGGTAGACAAGCATTTCCGCCGTTTTCAACTGATTTCGGCGGCGGCCTACAGCCTCGGCCACGGCGGCAATGACGCGCAAAAGACGGTCGGCATCATCTGGCTGATCCTGATTGTCGCTGGCTTGTCGACCACGAGCTCGGAAATCCCCGGCTGGGTCGTGTTTTCCTGCTACGCGGCCATGGGCCTCGGCACCCTGTTCGGCGGATGGCGCATTATCAAGACCATGGGC
>CAZFHE010000117.1:0-2559 GCA_964518615.1 uncultured Dechloromonas sp.
AGATCGGAACCGGCCGACGGCTCGGTCAGATTCATGGTGCCGGTCCATTCGCCGGACACGAGCTTGGGCAGGTAGGCGGCCTTTTGTTCCGGCGTGCCGGCAATCATCAGCGACTCGATGGCCCCCTGGGTCAGCATCGGGCACAGCGAGAAGGCATGGTTGGCCGCCTTCCACATTTCGCTGACCGCCGCCGACAAGAGGCGCGGCATGCCCTGGCCGCCGAATTCCGGATCGCAACCAATGCCGTTCCAGCCATTGTCGATAAATTGACGATAGGCTTCCTTGAAGCCCGGCGAGGTGGTCACCGCCTTATCCTTCCACTTCGCGCCGTTGGTGTCGCCAACGCGGTTCAGCGGCGAGAGCACGCCCCCGGCGAATTTGGCCGCTTCCTCAAGAATGGCATCCACCAGATCCGGGCTCGCCTCCCGGTAAGCCGGAAGCGTTGCCACCTGATCCATGCCGGCCAATTCCTGCATGGCGAACCGGATATCGTTCAAAGGTGCACTGTATTCACTCATGATTGCTCTTCTTCTCCATAAAACGGTTGGAAGTTTAATAAGGCTCGACAAGGAAAAGCATTTCCTCAACGACCGGGAAGGCAGACCCTGACAGCGTTTTGCCAAGGTTAGCGTGCAATGACAACAGGTGATTGTAGCCCCTATTTGTTGGCCAGGTATTGCGCATCGTCAAAAGTGCCCACCCAGCCAGGGCAGTAGACCACGAACAAGGTCATCGCCATGCCCGACAACCAGGCTTCGGAGAAACCCAGCAGAATGAAATAGGGAAAATACTCGGCGAACAGGTAATCCCAGGGGTAGGCCCCGGCCAGCGCCAGCAGCGTCGAGACGGCCAAGCCGACGCCGATCACCGCCAGGGCGGCGGCGAAAAACCCGTAGGCGAAGAGATAGACGAACAGGTGGCGCGGCAACACCGCCGACAGCAAGCGGTAGAGCAAGTGGCTAAGGCCGATGCCGATACCGGCCCCGAGCACGGTATTGGCGGCATAGGCCAGCCAGCCGCCGCCGCTATTGAAAGCCACGGCGGCGGCGACCAGCGACAGCCCGACAAAGGCCAGTTGCGGGCCGAAACAGAGGGTGAATACCGTGGCTCCGATGAGGTGCAGCGAGAGGCCCGGCTGCACGCCGGCCTGCATGCTCCAGATCAGGGTCAGCGCGACATTCATGCCGAGCCACACATTGAGTTGCTCGGAAACCTTCAAGCGCCTCCAGGGCGCGCGCCAGACGCTGCGGACAAAGAGGGGCAGCCAGACGAGCCATGCCGCCCAGTACCACCCTTTGTCCAGCAGGGTATCCGGCAGATTCACCCGGCCATTTCCGCCAAGTCCCGCGCGGCAATCAGCCCAGGGCTTGTGTCAATTGCGGCACGGCTTCGAACAAATCAGCGACCAGACCGTAATCGGCAACCTGGAAGACCGGCGCATCCGGATCCTTGTTGATGGCGACGATGACCTTCGATTCCTTCATGCCCGCCAGGTGCTGGATGGCGCCGGATATGCCGACCGCGATATAGAGCTGCGGCGCAACGATCTTGCCGGTCTGGCCAACCTGGTAATCGTTCGGCACGAACCCCGCGTCGCCGGCGGCGCGGCTCGCGCCCAGGGCCGCGCCGAGCTTGTCGGCCAGGGGTTCGAGCAGGGCGTGGTAATCCCCGCCGCTGCCCAAGCCGCGCCCGCCGGAGACGATGATCTTGGCCGCGCCCAATTCGGGCCGCGCCGATTTGGTCAGTTCGCGGCTGACCAGGGCGCATTGCGCCGTGTCGGCGGCGGCGGCGACCGGCTCGACCGGGGCGCTGCCGCCGGCTTCGACGGCATCGAAGGCGGTGGTGCGCACGGTGACGACCTTGACCGCATCGGCGCTCTTGACCGTGGCCAGGGCGTTGCCGGCGTCGATCGGGCGGACGAAGGTGTCGGCCGATTCGATGGCGGTGATGTCGGAAATCTGGGCCACGTCGAGCAAGGCGGCCACGCGCGGGGCGAGATTCTTGCCGAAGGTGGTGGCCGGCAGCAGGATATGGCTGTAGCCGGCGGCTTGAGACAGGACGAGCGCCGTCAGGTTCTCGGCGGTCTGGTTCTGGTAATGGGCGGCGTCGGCCAGCTTGACCTTGGCCACGCCCTGCAAGGCGGCGGCTTGTTGGGCGGCGGCAGCGCAAGCCGCGCCGGCAACCAGGACATGGATGTCGCCGCCGATTTTCCGGGCGGCGGCGACGGTATTGAGGGTGGCGGCCTTCAGGGCGGCGTTGTCGTGTTCGGCAATGACGAGAATGGTCATGATCAGATCACCTTGGCTTCGTTCTTGAGCTTGCTTACGAGTTCGGCGACATCGGCCACCTTGATGCCGGCGCTGCGCTTGGGCGGCTCGGCGACTTTCAGGGTCGCAAGGCGCGGCGCGACATCGACGCCCAGATCGGCGGGCGTCACCGCATCGAGCGGCTTTTTCTTGGCTTTCATGATATTGGGAAGGGTCGCGTAGCGCGGCTCGTTCAGGCGCAGATCGGTGGATACCACAGCCGGCAGGCCGATGACCAGGGTTTCCAGGCCGC
>CAZFHE010000118.1:0-1966 GCA_964518615.1 uncultured Dechloromonas sp.
GGATGGCGCGCGTATCGAGGCGATTCAGTTCAACTTCAGCCAACAGCCAGGCGCCACCGCCCGCCTCGCCTTTCGCCTGAGCATCAACGAATACATGGGCGTCGAGACGCCGCAACTCCTCGTCGAACACCTGGAATAGCCGGCCCTCGTCGAAAGCCTGATCATTCAGCGCCTCCCCGGCGCTTGCCCAAACGCGCCGAGAGGGCTCGCTGGGTTTCGCGCCAGAGCTGGTGGCCGGTGACCCAGGCCATGAGCAGTGTGCCAAGCACGCCGCCAATGCCCGAGAACAAGACCGGCAGCAGCCATTCGCCGGGCCGCCAGCCCCAGTGAAAAACCGCCGCCATCGAGGCCGCCGAGGCCCCCAGCGCGACCAGCAGGCTTTTCCCCCAGACGCGCAGCATCGCCCCGGCGGCAAAACCGATGTGCTTGCGCACGGCGCCAATCCAGAACACCGATGACAGCAGCCCGGAAACGATCAGGCACTGGCTGAGTTGCAGCAGGCCAAGCTGCGCGCCGAACACGGTCGCCGCCAGGGTTGCCAGCAGGGACAACAGGGTCGCCTTGAGAACGTCGTTGATGGCGCCGATACCAATCAGGGGCGACGAGCAGATCGCGGCCGGAATCGACAAGGCGCTGGCAACGGCCAGCCAGCGCGCCGGGTCGACGGCGATATCCCATTGCGCGCCATAGAGAATGCGGATCACCGGATAGGCCATCAGGGCAATGCCGCTGAAAAAGGCCCAAGCCAGCCCGGTGATCAGTTCCATGGCAATCAGGAAAGGCGGGCCGAGATCGCGCGCCTCCCGCGACTGGCGGGCGAAATAGGGCAAGGCGACCGTATTGGCGGCATCGAGGACGAGGCTGCGAAACATCGCCACCAAGCCCTGCCCCCGGCTGAACAGACCAGCCTCCGCCATGCCCTGCAATTTGCCCAGCAATAATTCCTGCGCGCCGCCCGACAAGGTGTTCATCAACGAGGCGGCCGTCAGTTTGCTGCCGAACGAGACGACATCGCGAATCCCTCGCGCAATCGGTCGCCAGGGCAGCTTTGGACGGGCAATGAGCCAGACGGCGATGATACCCGCCACGGTACTCAGGGTATTGGCCCAGGCGAGACTAATGGGACCGAAGCCCAGCCAGGCGAGACTGATCGCCGAGACGCCGTGCATCAGGCCGCCCGTAAATCGCACGCCGGCGATCGATCCAAAGCGCATTTCCCGCACCAGCCAGGCATAGGGATAGGCCTGAAACGGCGTGATGACGAAATTCAAGGCCAGGATCGCCATGATCCCAAGCATCTGCGGCTCGCCGTAGAAGCGAGCCACCGGCACTGCCGCCGCCAGCACCAGCGCGGCGAAAAAAAGCCCCAGGCCCAGTTGCACGCTCCAGGTGGCGCGCATTTTCTCTTCGGTAAGCGATTTGTTCTGTACCAGATATTGCCCGGCCCCCAGGTCGCGAAAGGTGGCAATGAAGCCGAGCAAAACCATGGTTACCGAATAGATGCCGATTTCCGCCGGCGTCAGCAGCCGGGCAATCACGATCGACGAGACGGTATGGATCACCAGACCGGAGTAACGGTCGAGAAAGGACAGCGCGAGGGCTTTGCGGGTGGACAAGGACGGAGGACTCTAAAGGGGCGGCGACGGCATGCCCGGGCCGCGGGTCAGGCGGTAAACGAGCGCGGCCTGGCTTGCAGCCACTGGGACAGGATCATCAGGATCCACACCAGTTCGCCATAGTAGCCTGGGTGTTGCGGCAAATGGTCCTTGAGCAACCGGTCGAGGAAATCGGCGCGGACGATCCGGCAATCGCAGAGGCTACCCAAGGAATCGACGGCCAGTCTGCGCAGCGCCGCGTGTTCAACCGCCCAAACGCCGAAGGGCAAGCCAAAGCCGTGCTTCTTCTTGGCGATGATTTCCGGCGGCAGGAAATCCTTCAGCGCCTCCTTGAAAAACCAGCGCAGCGT
>CAZFHE010000119.1:0-2053 GCA_964518615.1 uncultured Dechloromonas sp.
GATGGCGCCGCCGCCCTTGGCGATGACCTGGATCGGCGGCGCGCGGCGCGCCTCGCGGTCGCTCTGGTTCTGCTCGGCAACCGGCTGGGCATACACGTAGTAGCCCTTGGCGAGGTAGTCGCCGGATTTCACCTCGCCCAAGTCCATGCCATTCCAGACGCCGGGGGCCAGAAGGCCGTTATTGACGCCATCGCGTAGCGCCTTCTCGGCCTGCTGCACCAGCGCCGCCACGCCCTTGTCGGTCTGCGGCACCTTGGTGGTGCGGGTATAGAGGTAGCCAAAAACGTTGGTTTCGATGGCGTTTTGCAGCCAATCGAGGCCGTGGCGCTCGTCGAAGAACTTGCCGCTGGCCATCACGCCCTCGGCCAGCATCGCGCTGTCACCGAAGTAGGTGTAGTAATTGCAGTTCTTCGCCCCCAGCGCCTGACGCTGCGACTCGGTGATATTGACCGGCGAGGTGCCGGGCAGCAGCTTGAATTTCAGGGTAATGGTCGAGTTCTGCTCGTTGAAATTCACCGTGAAGCCACGGGCGAAGGCCGAAACAACCTGATAGGGATCGTCATTGTCCCAAGTGCAGATGGTGCGGTCGTACAGCCTCTCCTTCATGTACGAGGCAATGTCGTCAGTGGACGCCTGATCCAGCACATTGCTGTCGGCAGTCGTGAAGCCGAACATCTTGACGCGGGCCTCGGCCCAGGCGGCGGCATCCTTCAAGTCCTTGGCCGTCAGTTCTTTGGTAAAGGCAAAGCCGTACCAGGACGGGTCGATGTTTTGCAGCGCATCCAGCGATTCGGCGATGCTTTCGGCTTCCGCGCCGGCAGTCTTTAGCCCCAAGTCCTCGGCGCGGGAGCCGAGCAGCGGGCCAAGGTCGGTGCCGCCCTGCGGGGCGGTCGAGTAATCGACCGTCGATTTTGCGCCAGCGCTACCGGAGCGAAAGATAAAGCGGCGACCGTCGAAGGCGCAGGTCGCGCCGACGGCTACGGTTTGAAGCTTGGCCTGGATGGCGGAAGCCACGGCATTCAGGTTGGCCGCGCCGGACAGGTCGATGCCGGAGATTTCTTTGGCCGCGCCGCCGTCGATGTTGATCTTGAAGGCGCCATTCTTGACGGCCTGCCACGCGGCGATATCGCGCTCGTAATTGACCGAGCAGAGCAGTTCGCCCGGCACTGCCGAATCGAAACGGCGGCCAATGGCAAGCTCGGTCGGGCGCGGGGCCTGGCTGAAAAAGACCTGAGCAGCCTTGTACTCTTCGTCGGCGGCGGCGAAATCGGCGGCCACCGCGTCCATGTCGGCATAAAAGCGGATGCGGTTGCCGACCGGGAGCCGGTTGCTCTTGCCGACGATCAGCAGCAGTCCGAACCCCTTGCGCTTCGGGAAAGTCGGGCTGGACAGGATGCTGACCTTGACGACCTTGGAAACGGGAATGGTCATGGCGTGGTTACCTCGTTGAAAGTGGTTGAAGATTCGGTGCTGACGGAGATCGGGAACGCCCCGTAGGTCGGGATGCTCTGGATTTCTCTCGCCACCAGGTGAAACTCGATTTCGATCTGCGCCCGCTCTTCCCAGGCGCCGTCAATGACGGCGGTCAGGTTGCGCGCCGGGGCCGCCCGTACAAGGCCGAGGCCGATGGCTTGCAGCCGGGCTATGGCGCTGGACAGCGAAAGCCGGGCTTTCAGGCGGCAGGCATTCGAGTAGGCGTCCTGCCGGAAGAACTGGATGGAGGCCAAAAGCCGGCGCTGGCCGATGACGGTCTCGACAACATTCAGGGATGGCGCGGCCTCGTTGCTGACTTTCCGCTCATCCTGGCCGGTCGGCTCGATCAGGGTGATCAGGACGGTGGCAAAGGCATCCGCGCCGGTCGGAGCCGTCTGGTTCGCCTTCCTGACAGAGTTTTCCGGCAGGCCCAGCGTCTCGCGAACGAAGCGGCGGATCAGCCGGTTGATGTCGTCGACGGTCATCGCAAAAAGCCCCCGGCCCAGACCTGCCAGTAGCCGTGGTCGGCCCAATGCTTCGCCGCCATCCCCCGGTAGGGCCTGCCGCGCCAGACGATGAC
>CAZFHE010000120.1:0-11019 GCA_964518615.1 uncultured Dechloromonas sp.
GAGCTCACGGTCGCGGGGCCGCTGGGCCTCACCAGGATCGCCATCGAGCCCGGCCGCGCCCGCATTGTCAGCGATCCCGGCCCGCGCCAGTATTGCGTGCGCCAGGGCTGGCTGACGCGCCCCGGCGACATCGCCATCTGCGCCCCCAACCGCGTCAGCCTGCAAATCGCCGGCCGCACCCGTCTTTATGACTCGATCAGTTACTGAGCGCGGATCGAGCCTGACCCAACTGAGGGTCAGCGCCGAGGACCGCCGCGTCGCCTGGCTCGCCAGCGCCGCGGTCGGCCTGTCGCTGGCGGATGCCGCGATCCCGACGCCGCTGCCGGGCGTTAAGCCAGGCCTCGCCAATATCGTCACGCTGATCGTGCTGCTGCGCTACGGCTGGGGAACCGCCGTCTGGGTCAGCCTCTTGCGCGTGCTGGCCGGCAGCCTGCTGCTCGGCCATTTTCTCGCGCCCGGCTTTTTCCTGTCGCTGACCGGGGCCGCGGCGAGCCTCTTGACCCTGGGCCTTGCGCGCCGCCTGCCGGCGCGCTGGTTTGGGCCGGTCAGCCTGTCGCTCTTCGCCGCCTTCGCCCATATCGGCGGCCAGTTGCTGCTGGCCCGCGCCTGGCTGATTCCCCACGATGGCATCTTCCTGCTGACGCCGCTCTTTGCCGCCGCCGCCCTCGTCTTTGGCGCCGTAAACGGCCTGATCGCGGCTAAACTCCTGGCTGAAACCACCCCCGAAGATCCCCCATGTCCACCACCGTCTGCCTCGCCCTGACTGGCGCATCCGGCATGCCCTACGGGCTGCGCCTGCTGGAATGCCTGCTGGCGGCCGGCTGCCGCGTGCAGCTCCTCTACTCCCAAGCGGCCCAGGTGGTCGCCCGTCAGGAAATGGAACTGGAGCTCTCCTCGCGCCCGGCCGAGGCCCGCGCCGCCCTGCTCGCCCGCCTGCCCTCGGCCGATCCGGAATTATTGTCCGTCCATGGCCGCGAGGAATGGTTCGCCCCCCTCGCCTCCGGCTCCAATCCGCCCGACGCCATGGTCGTTTGTCCCTGCTCGATGGGCAGTCTGGCGGCCATCGCCCAGGGTCTGGCGAGCAGCCTGATCGGCCGCGCCGCCGACGTGGCGCTCAAGGAGGGGCGCAAACTGATCTTGGTTCCACGTGAAACGCCGCTATCGGCCATCCACCTGGAAAACATGCTGCGCCTTTCTCGCGCGGGCGCGGTGATCCTGCCGCCCTGCCCGGGCTTTTACCACCACCCGCAAGCCGTCGGCGATATCGTCGATTTCGTCGTCGCCCGCATCCTCGACCAACTGGCCGTGCCGCATACATTGATGCGCCGCTGGGGAAGCTGATGGGCTGGTTCGACTTTACCCGCGCCCAGGCCGGCACGGCGGTCGAGACGCTGCGCCTGCCCCTGTTTCCGCTCCATGCGGTGCTCTTTCCCGGCGGTCGGCTGGCGCTGAAAATTTTCGAGCCGCGCTATCTCGACATGGCGGCCGATTGCCTGAAAGCAGAAAAGCCATTCGGCCTCTGCCTGATTGCCAGCGGCGGCGAAACCGGCAGCGCCGCCGCGCCGCACCCGGTCGGCACGCTGGCCAGCATCGTCCGCTGGGACATGGAGCAGCCCGGCATCCTGCAAGCCAGCGTTCAAGGCGGGCGGCGGTATCGAATCATCGAATCGCAGCTTGGCCCGGCCAATTTGATCGAAGCCAGGGTCGAACTCCTTGCCGAGCCCAAGCCGGTGGCGCTCCCCGCCGAAAGGCGGCGGCTGTTGCCGCTACTGCGGCGCATCATCCATGACCTCGGGCCCGAACGCATTCCCGAACCCCACGCTTTCGACGATGCGGCCTGGGTTGGCTATCGCATTTCCGAGGTGCTGCCGATCCAGAACCTCGCCAAGCAAAAGCTCCTGGAACTCGACGATCCGCTGGCCCGTCTGCAAATACTCGAAACCTACCTGGAGCAGCGCCAACTGCTGGGCTGAGCCGGAGGCGCTTCTCGAAGCGATCCCCGGCGAGCGCGACGCTCTCCAATAGAGCGGCTTCGGCTCAAGTGCTTACGTTTTCCCCTCTCCCGCTTGCGGGAGAGGGCGGCCGAAGGCCGGGAGAGGGCCAGCAGCGCATCCATGTCAGCAGCGCCAAATTTTGGCACGCCGCCCCCTCCCCCAGCCCCTCTCCCGCAAGCGGGCGAGGGGTGCAAAGCGCATGAGCGCGAAAGTCTGTGCTTGTCCGCACTTGAATCAAAGCCGCTCTAGAGCAGTTTTGATTTATTTACTTACATGCAAAAGCGTAATCGTTTGGGAGTAGGTTGGCGGTGAGCCGCAGGCGAACCCCAACATCGGCTTCACTGTGAGCTTCTGCTCGTTGGGGTTCGCTTCGCTTACCGCCAACCTACAAGCTCCAGGCAACGAATGCGTTAAGGATTGAACCGAAACCGCTCTAATCCGCCAGCGCGGGCAGTTTTGCAATGGCTTCCAGGGCGCTCTCGAAGTCGAAGGACGCGATGGCCGATTCCAGCTTGCGCAAGGATTCTTCCAGATCGCTGCCCTTGACGCATTCCGCCAACTCCGCCATCACCTCCGCGGCTTCGGGATCGTTGTCTTCCAGCAGGGATTTGAGCCGCGCCAGCCGCGCCGGGAGCTGGGCGGGATCGAATGCATGGGCGGCGCTATCCGGCGTTTCCGTCCCGCCTTCCAGGGCGTCGATGCCGGCCAGCACGATGGAGAGTTGGGTCAGGGTTTTTTCCAAGAGGCCGGACACGAGCTCATCGGCAGCCACCCGGCAAGCCAGTTCCAATTCGGCCGCGGCGGCTTGCACCGTCTTGGCCCCGATATTGCCGGCGGCGCCCCTGAGGCTGTGAGCGGCTCTTTCGGCCCCGGCCCAATCCTGTCCGGCGCGAGCCGCCGCGAAGACGGCGGCGAAGTCGCGCTGACCTTCCCGGAACTTGGCGAGCAATTTGCGATACAGGGTTTCGCTGTCCATGGTGGTGGCCAGGCCGGCCTCGGCGTCGATGCCGGGCAGGTCTTTCAAGGGGCGAGTCGGCTTGGTCGAAGCCGGGCTGGCGTCGGGCGCCACCCAGCGCGTGATGGTGCCGAACATGGTGCCGATGTTGAAGGGTTTGTCGATATGGTCGTTCATGCCGGCAAGCAGCACTTTTTCCCGGTCGCCTATCATGGCGCTCGCCGTCATGGCGATGATGGGCAGGTGTTTCCAGGCCGGGTTTTTGCGGATTTCCCGGGTGGCCGCATAGCCGTCCATGACCGGCATCTGGCAGTCCATCAGCACGCCGTCGAAATGCTGGTCGCGCCCGAGAATGTCCAGGGCCTCCTGGCCGTTGGTGGCCAGCACCGCCTCGATCCCCGCATTGCTCAAGAGTTCGAGGGTCAGTTCCTGGTTCATCTCGTTATCCTCGACCAGCAGCACGCGCTTTCCCTTGAGCCTGTCCATCTCTTCCTTGTAAGGGCCTGCTTTGTCGTGCGCCCGGCTTTCGGGGGCGAGCCCCTTGCCCAGCACTTCGGCAATGACCTCCAAGAGCGCCGAGGGCGTCACCGGCTTGGTGAGAACGTGGGAGAGCGTAACGCCGCGCTTCTCGGCATTGGCCAGGGCCCCTTCCCGCCCATAGGCCGTGAGCATGATGATCGCGGGGGGGTAGGCCGGCGGCTCGGCCTGAAGCTTGCCGACCGTCTCGACCCCGTCCATGACTGGCATTTTCCAGTCCAGGAGGATGAGATCATAGGGATAGGCTTCCTTTTCGGCCTCCCGGATCATCCGCAGGGCATGCTTGCCATCGCCGGCGGCGCTGACCTCCATGCCCAGATTGGCGACCATGGCCGACAGGATTTCGCGGGCCGAGGCATTGTCGTCGACGACCAGGGCGCGCAGTCCCCGGAGTTCGTCGGCCAGCATCATGCGGCGCGGCATGGGTTCCGCCTGCACGCCGAAACGGGCGTGGAAATGGAAGCAGGAACCCTTGCCCGCGTCGCTTTCCGCCCAGATGCGGCCCCCCATCATTTCGACCAGATTCTTGGAAATCGCAAGGCCCAGGCCGGTGCCGCCATGCTTGCGCGTCGTGGAAGCATCCGCCTGGCTGAAAGACTGGAACATCCGGCTGACTTGTTCCGCGCTCATGCCGATTCCGGTGTCCTTGATCCAGAAATGCAGCTCGACGCCATTGGCGTCCTCGGCGAACTTTTCGATGCCGATGATGATTTCGCCGTTTTCCGTGAATTTCACGGCATTGCTGCACAGATTGATCAGCACCTGGCCCAGGCGCAGCGGATCCCCGATCAGCGCCGTCGGCACATCGGGCCCCGCGCTGAACAGGAGTTCCAGTCCCTTGTCCTCGGCCTTCAGGCTCAAGAGGCCGGCCAGATTGTCCATTACGTCTTCCAGGCGGAAGGGCGCGCTTTCCATGGACAGCTTGCCGGCCTCGATCTTGGAAAAGTCGAGAATGTCGTTGATGATGCCGAGCAGGTTTTCCGCCGAGCGATGCACTTTCTCGATGTAATTGCGCTGCCGCTTGTCGAGCGCTGTTTGCAGCGCGAGGTGCGAGACGCCAATGATGGTATTCATCGGCGTGCGGATTTCGTGGCTCATATTGGCCAGAAAGTCGCTCTTGGCCCGGGTGGCTTCCTCGGCGATTTCCTTGGCCCGCAAAATTTCGGCCTCGGCCTCCTTGCGCTCGGAAATATCCGTGATCCAGGCCATGACGCCCTCTTCCTCGTTGAAGCTGGTCCAGAGATAGGTCACCAGCATGTTCAGGATCCGGTGATGGCGATCGAACATCTGGACTTCCCGGTTCCGGGCGATGCCGTCGCGCTTGAGTAGCGCGATCAGGGCCTGGCGATCCTCCGGACGCACATAGAGCGCCACGGGGCTCTCCCCCGGCTGTAGCCCGAAGGTTTCAGTGAATTTGGGATTGACGAAGCGCAGGCGATCCTGGGCCGAAAAGGCGATATTGACCGGGCTCGTATCGAGAATGCGCTGCAAGCGCTCGCGTTCCTGGGCAATGGCATTTTGCGCCGCGAGCTGTTCCGTGATATCGCGGAAAACGACGACCGTTCCCGTCAGCGTCCCGTGCTTGTATATCGGCGTGGTCGAATACTCCACCGGGAAGGAGGAGCCATCCTTGCGCCAGAACACCTCGTCGGTGACCCTTCGCGCCTTGCCGTCCAAGGAGGTCAGGAGCATCGGACATTCTTCCACCGGGAAAGGCCTTCCGTCGGGACGGGTGTGATGAACCAGGGCATGCGTCTCCCTGCCGACCACTTCCTCTTGAGGGTATCCGAGCATTTCGCAGGCCGCCGGGTTGGCAAAGGTCAGCGCGCCATGGGTATCCAGCCCGGAGATGCCGTCATTGACCGATTCCAGGATCAGGCGGCTGCGCTCTTCGAGGATGGCGAGCGTCTCGGCGGTTTCTCTCAGGGCTTCCTGCCGGGATGCCAGTTCGACCGCCTGCTCTTCCACCTGGGCCGCCTGTTCTTCCAGGCTCTCCGCCTGGCGCTGCGTTTCTTCCAGCAATTGCTGGGTTCTCGCGTGGCGCACCAGAATTTCCAGATTCATGGCCAGAATGGGCATCAGGCCGTCGAGCAAGGCCTGTTCGTTGGGGCCGATGGCCTCCAGCATCGCGAGTTCAATCACGCCCAGCAGATGCTCTCCCCGCAGCGCCGGCATGATGACGATTGCCCGGGGTTGCGCCTCGCCCAGGGCGGAGGCGATGCGGACATAGTCAGCGGGCGGATGCGCGATGACGATCGCCCGGCGCTCCTTGGCGCATTGGCCGACCAGGCTTTCGCCGAGGTCGAAACGGGGGGGAAGGCTCGGTTCTTCCGGGCAGGCGTAGCCCGACAAGAGGCGAAGTTGCCGGGACTCCTCGTCGTAGCTGTAGACGACGCCATAACCCACGCGCAGCAACGGCGCGATGCGAGACAGGAAGGTCTCGGCCAGCTCGTCGAGCGAGTCGACCGACTGGAGTTCGGATTGAATCGTCGCCTGATGGGTTTTCAGCCAGCGCTGCCCTTCGAGCTGCCGGGCTTCGCGCTGCAAGACCTCGATGGACAGGGCGAGATCGCCGAATTCGTTCTCGGAATCGGTATAGGGCACGGTGATTTCCAGATTCCCCGCCGCCAGTTGCTCGACTGCCGAACGCAAATGCTCCACGGGTCGGCGGATCGAGCGGCTGATGATCCAGCCCACGCCCGAGCCGAGTCCCAGTCCGAGAAGCAGTAGCGCAATGGTCAGTTCCTCGCCCCACTGAAGCATTTCCTGGGAGTCGCGCGCGGACTCTCGCGCGGCCTCTTCCTTGACATTGCCCGTCTTGGTCAGCATGTCGTCGGTGGCTGACCCGGCCTGTTGGAACTCGTCCGAGGAAAGAATGGCGATCGCCTCATCCCGCTTGCCGGCATGCACGGCGGCGAGCACGTGGTCGATGTCATGCCGGTAGTGGGCGAAGGATTCCTGAAACCGGGTCAGGTTCGCGATGCTTTCCGGTCGAAAAATGGTGGCGCGCGCGGCATCCAGGCTATTGAGCGTGGCCGCCTCGGCGGCTTCGAGTTGCTGGGCGGCCCGCGCCTGTTCGGCCTCTGTCGAAGCCAATACGAGCTGGCGCAGGGCCCGCCCCATCTCGGCAAAATGGACCCGGGTTTCCTTGAGATGGGAGACCCCGAGAAACTCCTTCTCGTAGAGGGTTTGCACATTCTGATTGACCTGCGACAGACTGAAGAGCGCAAAACCGCCGATCAGCGCGACGATGATCAGGAGGCTCGCAAACCCCAGAGCCAGCTTGAGGCCCATGGTCTGCCGCTCGAAAACGGCAAGCAATTTTTTCATTGGCTTTCCTTCAGCGTGTTTGTCCGCCGGACGGCCGGCGCTGGCGAGCGGGCCGGGATCGCGGCGCGGCGGCTTGGCCCGTCATCAGGCGGCCGGCGGCCATCGCATGCGCCGCGCTGGCCTGCCAAAGCGGCAGAGCCGCTGCGACATCCGGAGTCGAGAAAGCCGAGGGCGGCGCCATTACGGCTTTTGCGCGATGGCTCGTTCCAGATAATCCGCCTTTTTCTGGATGTCGCGATCCGAATCCGCATAGCGTTGGGCAATTTCCAGGAACTCGTCCTGAATGGCCAAAAAGGCGTCGACGATATCCGGGTCGAAATGGGAGCCCTTGCCCTCAAGAATGATGGCGACGGCGTCTGCATGGGGCATGGGGGTCTTGTAGACGCGCCGGCTGATCAAGGCGTCGTAGACGTCGGCCACCGCCATCAGGCGAGCCGAAATGGGAATGTCATCGGCCCCAATGCCTTGCGGGTAGCCCGAGCCATTCCATTTTTCCTGGTGGGAATAGGCGATTTCCTTGCTCATTTCCAGAAAATCGACCTGCGTGCCCAGAGCCTCTTCGGCATGCTCGATGGCGTCGCGCCCCAGGAGGGTATGGGTTTTCATGATTTCGAACTCATCGGGTTCGAGCCGGCCCGGCTTCAACAGGATGTGATCGGGAATGCCCACCTTGCCGATGTCGTGCAGGGGCGCGGATTTGAACAAGAGCTCGATATTGCGCTCGCTCAGGTAATGCGAAAAGCGCGGGTGATTCTGAAGCTTCCTGGCCAGGGCCTTGACGTAGAACTGGGTGCGGCGGATATGGTTGCCGGTTTCCGTATCCCGCGTCTCCGCCATCGAGGCCATGGCCAGGATGGTCACATCCTGAATGGCCGATACCTCGCAGGTGCGCTTGGCGACTTCCTGTTCGAGAAAGGCATTTTTGTCCCGCAGAAAATCGGTGGCGGCCTTCAGGTTCAATTGGGTCTGCACCCGGGCCAGCAGGATGGGGGGGTGGATGGGTTTGGTGATGTAGTCGGCGGCGCCCATCTCCAGGCCCTTTTTTTCGTCCTCCGTTTCCGCCATGGAGGTGAGGAAAATGATGGGAATGTGACGGGTGGCCGGATCGGCCTTCAGTGCCTGGCAGACCTCGTAACCGGAAAGCTCCGGCATCATGATGTCGAGCAAGATGAGATCGGGGTGGCTGCCGCTGCGCACGATCTTGAGCGCCTTGTCGCCGCTAGGAGCCACCTTCACTTTGTAGCGGTCCTTGAGCAGCGCGGACATCAGGGACAGATTGTCCGGCGTATCGTCCACGATCAGGACGGTTTGCCTATCGGCGGGGTCAACGGCATCTGTGGTCATTTGCTATCTCCGGGCCAAACAAGGACGGCGCGCGGGCTTCCCTTTTTCGCGCCGCTACGGCGGTGATGATATGCATCCAATGATTTCTCATGCTACTCGCTTTTTTCCCCCCTGAGCTAGCGCCAAACACCCGCTGATGTTTCCCCGGCGGCGCGGCCGGAATGCGCCTTAAAGCCAGGCGGCCGCGAGGCCAGGGCGCGCGGGGATTGCCCGTTTTTTGAGCGGCGGGGCAAAAACCCTGCTGCGTCAGTGGACTAGCGCAACGCCCCAGTCCCGGCCCACAGGCTTATCCACAGCTTCCGGGGATAAGCGCGCTCGGGGGCGGCGGACTTTTCCGGCGTTATACTGTGCATATGAACAGTTGTCGCCGCATCGCCCACCTCGACATGGATGCCTTTTTCGCATCCGTCGAGCTCTTGCGCTACCCGGAACTGCGCGGTCAAGCCGTGGTGGTCGGCGGGCGTCGCATCGACGCGCCGCACACCCGGCCCGACGGCAGCCTCCAATTCGCCCGTCTGCGCGACTACGCCGGCCGTGGCGTCGTCACCACCTCGACCTATGAAGCCAGGGCGCTGGGCGTCTTTTCGGCGATGGGCCTGATGAAGGCGGCGCAACTCGCGCCCGACGCCATCCTGCTGCCAGCGAGCTTCGAGGCCTACCGCGATGCCTCAAGACGCTTCAAGGCGGCGGTGGCGGCCATCGCGCCCCATATCGAGGATCGCGGCATCGACGAAATCTACCTGGATCTCAGCGATCTGCCGGACGACAGCCTCTCTCTGGCCCGGCGCATCCAGGCGGCGGTGCTGGCCGAAACCGGCCTTTCCTGCTCCATCGGCATCGCCCCGAACAAGCTCTTGGCCAAGATCGCCTCCGATCTCGACAAACCCAAGGGCATCACCCTGCTCGGCCCGGACGATATTCCTGCGCGCATCTGGCCGCTGCCGGCCCGGCGGATCAACGGCATCGGCCCGAAAGCCGGCGACAAACTCGCGGGGCTTGGCATCGTCAGCATCGGCGAGCTGGCCGGCGCGCCGCGAGAGCTACTGTGCCGCCACTTCGGCCCGCGCTACGGCGACTGGCTGCACCGGGCGGCCCACGGGCTCGACGAGCGCCCGGTGATCGTCGAACGCGAGATCAAGTCGGTCAGCCGAGAAAGCACCTTCGAGCGCGACCTGCATCCGCAACAAGACCGGGCCGAATTGTCGGAAATTTTCACCGCGCTGTGCCGCCAGGTCGCCGCCGACCTGCAACGTAAGGGCTACGCCAGCCGGACCATCGGCATCAAGCTGCGCTTCGCCGATTTCCAGGCCGTGACCCGCGATCTCACGCTGCCCGCCGCCACGGCCGATGCCGCCGCCATTCGCCGGGCCGCCGGTCTTTGCTTGAAGCGCGCGCCGCTCGAACAGCGCATCCGCCTGCTGGGCGTTCGCGCCGCCGGCCTGCAAGCGCTGCATGCGGCAAGGCCGGGCGATGCGCCCCAATTGCCGCTCTTGGGTTTGAACTGATCCTGGCAGCCCGGGAATCAGCCCAGGCCGCCGCCGATCAGTCTGGCTCCGAAGCCGATGAACAGTCCGCCCACCGCGCCGCTTGCAGCCGCCGAGAGCCGGCGTCGGCGGCGCAGGCTCTCGGCCAGGAAGCTGCCGCCGGAAATCAGCGCCGCCAGATAGAGCATGCTGAAAAATTCGACTATGGCCCCGAGAATCAGGAAGGACAGCGCCGGATGCGCATAGGCCGGGTCGACGAACTGGATGAAAAAAGAGCCGAAAAACAAGAGGGCCTTCGGATTCATCAGGCTGATCATCAAGGCCCCGCGAAAGGGCCGCGGCCTGCCGACATCGGACGGCACCTCGTCCTTGGCCTCGAGGCTGCGCCAGCGGATCCACGCGGCGCGCACCAGCGCGATGCCGAGATAGGCCAGATAGGCCGCCCCGGCGTAGCGCAGCGCCACGAACAGCGCCGGATTGGCCCGCAGCAGCGAGGCCGCGCCGGCGGCGGCAAGAATCATCAGAATCAGGTCGCCGGTGAAAATGCCCGCCGCTCCCCGGCAGCCCGCCGCGACGCCGAAACGCGAGGCGATGGTCATCACATAGAGCGAATTGGGCCCGGGCAGCAATATGATGAAAATGGTGCCCAGCGCGAAGGTCGCGAGGTCGGTGACGCCGTAAAACACGATTGCGCAAAGCCCATGAGGGAAGGAGGCGAAATCCTACCCCCTCCCCGCCACGGCTTCCAGCGCGCGAAAGACCCAGGGTGACGGGCCGGCTGCGCCGACGCGGCGGATATCCGCGTGATGCCGTTCGCGCTCTCCGCGTCCGCCCGCTTCAGCGCCGTCCGCCGCCGCCGCCAGCGCCGCCGCCGCGCGGCCCGTTGCCGCTGGCTGCCGCTCCGCGCATGGCCGGCGTCGCCATGGGCTCGGCCCGGCGAAAACCCTGCCCGGCGTCCATGCGCTGGGCCGGACGCACGATGTCTCGCGTCTCCCGATAGCTTTCCGGCGGCGATAGGACGTGCGATGGAGCCGCATGGGGCGTTCCGGCCGCTGGCCGCGAGTAAGCGTCGCCGCGCGGGAGGGCGGGGGCTGGCGTCCTGAAGGGGGTGGCCGAGGGCGGGCTGGAAGGGATGGGGCGTTCCACGCGCGCTTGTGGCGCCTGGCGCGGCCCCTGCGCGGGCGTCACGAGGGGCTGGCGAAAGCCCGGGGTCGCGGCGGAGCGCCCCATGTCGCGCGATTCGGCTTGGCGGCTGCCGGACCAAGGCTCGCGCGGGGCGGGCGCTGCCGGGCCGTCAGCGTGCTTCGATGGCGCGCCGAAGCTGGCCGCCGACGGCCGGGCGGGGTCACGGCCCAAGGGCTCGGATCGCCCGCTC
>CAZFHE010000121.1:0-1816 GCA_964518615.1 uncultured Dechloromonas sp.
GTAAGCGTCCGGTGACCCCCGTCTTGCAAGGTTCAAGGACTACCGGGAGGGCGTGCCTGGGGCGGAAGAGTTGATTTCGTCGGTATGGATGTCCTGCTCGACGGCTGTCTCGATGGCCGCGTCGAGTCGCTGCAGGAGGTCCATGAGCGATTCGCCGGGGCAGCGGCGCAGCATGGCCAGGGCATTGTGTCCATCGGTAGCGACTGCCACGCAGCCAACTGGATACATGATGCCGATGGTGATCTCGCCATCGTCGATCAATGCCTCGATATGGGGGAAGGGGGATTTCTCGGGGGATACCACGATTCAAGACTCCGAAGTCAGGCCGCCTGGCGCCAGGCGGGTTGCAGGATCGGGGCCACGGCCCACGGCAGCAGTTCGTCGATCCGGTTGACGGGATGGTCGGCGATGCGTTCGAGCACGTGGCGCAGATAGGCTTCCGGGTCGATGCCGTTCAACAGGGCAGAGCCGATGAGACTGTAGAGAGCCGCGGCGCGCTCGCCGCCGACATCGGCGCCGGCGAAGAGGAAATTTTTCCGACCCAAGGCCACTGGGCGCAGTGCCCGTTCCGCGGCATTGTTGTCGATCTCGATGCGCCCATCCTCGACATAGCGGGTCAGCGCCGGCCAGCGCGCCAGGGCATAGCGGATGGCCTCGGCCAGCGCCGATTTTTGCGAGAGCGTGGCCAGGGTGCGCGTCAGCCAAGTCTGGCAGTCGGCGAGCAGCGGCCCCGCCCGAGCGGCCCGCACGGTTTGGCGTCGAGCCGGCAACTGGCCCCGGGTCTCGGCCTCGATGGCGTACAACGCCCTGATCCGTTGCAAGGCTTCGGCGGCAACCGGGGAAGCGTGGGCTTGGTGCAAGTCGAAGAACTTGCGCCGGACGTGCGCCCAGCAAGCGGCTTCGACGATCTGGCCGCCGGCGTACAAGGGCGCGAAGCCCGCGTAGGCATCGGCTTGCAGAATGCCGGCGAAGGATTTCAGGTGGGTCTGCGGATGCTCGCCCCGCCGATTGGGCGAGTAGGCGAACCAAACTGCCGGCGCGGCCTCATCGCCCGCCGGCCGGTCATCGCGCACATAGGGCCAGAGGCGACCGGTCTGGGTCTTGCCGTGGCCCGGCGCGAGCACCGGCAGCGGCGTGTCGTCGGCGTGAACCTTGGCGGCAGCGAGCGCGTAGCGCTTAAGGGCTTCGACCAGGGGACGCAGCAGGTCGCTGCTCTGACCCACCCAGTCGGCCAGCGTCGAGCGTTCCAGTTCGACGCCCGAACGGGCGTAGATGCCGCGCTGCCGATAGAGTGGCAAGTGGTCGCAGTATTTCGCCACCAGGACGTGGGCCAGCAAGGCGGCGCCGGCCAGCCCTTTGGCAATCGGTCGGCTTGGCGCCGGTGCCTGGACGATGACGTCGCAACGGCCGCACGCGAGTTTGGGGCGGACATGGCGGATCACCTTGAAGTGGGCCGGGACATCGTCCAGAACCTCCGAGACATCCTCGCCGAGGGGCTTCAATGTCCCGCCTGTGGATACCGCTACCCAGACACATATGCCTGTTCACGACTTGCAGATGTCCTAGGGATAAATGCTTTCGACATTCTTATTGAAATCGAAGCGGAGACGACGAAAGACGAAACCCGCCGCGCCTACTGGATTTCCAAAGCAAAAGCGGCCCGCCAGATGACTGACGGACCGCTTCAAAATGCTTGGCGCGCCCAGCGCGATTCGAACGCACGACCCCTGCCTTCGGAGGGCAGTACTCTATCCAGCTGAGCTATGGGCGCTTGGGAGGTCGGATTTTACCTTTTGCCGGCGAGCGCGTCCAATCA
>CAZFHE010000122.1:0-6507 GCA_964518615.1 uncultured Dechloromonas sp.
TACACGGCTGTTCGCTGCCCCCCGAGGGGGCCTCAGTCTCCTTCGGGCGGCCGGGCGGAGACTGCAAATGAAACGACCCCCACGCTCACGCTGTTCGCTGCCCCCCGAGGGGGCCTCAGTCTCCTTCGGGCGGCCGGGCGGAGACTGACATGCGCCAAATCGTGCTCGATACCGAAACGACCGGCCTCGATCCCCGCCAAGGACACCGCATTATCGAAGTGGCCTGCATCGAGATGGTCAATCGCCGGCTGACCGGCCACCATTTGCACAAATACATCAATCCCGAGCGCGAAATTGACGCCGGGGCCCAGGCGGTGCATGGCATCACGCTGGATTTTCTCGCCGACAAGCCAAAATTCGCCGACATCGTCGACGAGTTCCTCGATTTCATCAATGGCGCGGAACTCATCATTCACAACGCCCCCTTCGACCTCGGCTTTCTCAACGCCGAACTGGGCCGCCTCGACCGCGTACCGGTGGAAACCCTGTGCAATGGCGTCACCGACACGCTGAGACTCGCGAAGGAAATGCATCCGGGCAAGCGCAACAGCCTCGATGCGCTGTGCGAGCGTTACGAAATCGACAATTCCAGCCGCACCCTGCACGGCGCGCTGCTCGACACCGAGCTCTTGGCCGACGTGTATCTGGCCATGACGCGCGGCCAGAACAGCCTGATGATCGAGCCGGACGCCGCGCCGCGCCCGCAACTCGGGGCCGACGGCCAAGTCCGCCAGCGTAAGCCGCTGCATGTGCGCCGCGCCTCGGTTGAAGAAGTCGCCGAGCACGAGCGCCTGCTGGCCGCCATCGACCAGGAATCGAAGGGCGCTTGCATCTGGCTTTCGAAGCCCGAAGCCGCCTGAAATTATTGAACCGGCAATCAAGTTTCCATGTTCTTTCCTGTGCCGCAGCCCCCCACCCTGGCCCTCCCCCGCAAGCGGGGGAAGGCTGGGATGGGGGCGGCCATGCAATCTGTTTGCTTGCCGGGTGAATAGTGTGCTGCCGATTTTTCTTTTCCTCTCGATAGCCGGCGAAATCGCCTGTTACCTGGCAATCGCCCGCGTCTGGCTCGGCGCGGGCTGGGATGCCGCCGCGCTCGGCGCCCTCGGCGGTCTGCTCGGCCTGCGCGCCGGCATCAACGCTCTCGGCTGGCTGCTCGCCGCGCATTACGGCTCGCCCCCGCCGCTGGGCTTTCTTCCCCGTCTGCGCCTGATGGTCGGCGAATATCTGGCCTTTTTGCTCACCTTCGTCATCGTGCTGCCCTTCGAGCGCCTGTGGCTGCCGCCCGACCGCCTGTCCGCCGGCGGGGGCCGGCCCCTGCTCCTGGTGCACGGCTATGGTTGCAGCCGGGGCGTCTGGTGGCTGCTCCGGCGGCGTCTCGAAGCGGCCGGCCACACGGTCGCCACGGTCAGCCTGTTTCCCCCCTACACCAGCATCGGCAAGCTGACGCCGCAATTGAAGCAGCGCATCGAGGAAGTCTGCGCCGCCACCGGCAGCCGGCAATTGACCCTGATCGGGCACAGCATGGGCGGTCTGGTCTGCCGCGCCTACCTGGCCCGTCATGGCAGCGCCCGGGTCGACCAATTGATCACCCTGGCCACGCCACATGCCGGCACCGAGCTTGCGCGCCTGGGGCCGGGCCAGAATGCCCGCGAGATGGAACCGGATTCGCCGTGGCTCCGCGACATGGCGGGCGAGCGCCCGGGCATTCCGCTATGGAGTCTGCGCAATCCCTGGGACAACGGCGTCATGCCGGCGGACAAGCAGCGCCTGCCCGCGGCCCGCGACATCGAATTGCCGCCGGTCGGACATGTCGCCATGCTCTACGATGAACGGGTTGTAAAAATCCTGCTCGACCTCTGCCAAGAAAAAGGAAAAAGCGCATGACCCTCCCCGCCGCCGCCCGCGCCCAGGCGCAGGACCTGCTCGATTTCATCGACGCGAGCCCCAGCCCCTGGCATGCCGTACAAGAATGCGAACGGCGGCTACAGGCGGCGGGTTTCACGCGCCTGGATGAAAGCGAGCGCTGGAGCCTCGCGCCCGGTTCCCGTCACTACGCGGTGCGCGGCGGCTCGTCGCTGATCGCCTTCAGGGTCGGCGAAGAGGCCGCCGCCGGTCTGACGCTGATCGGCGCCCACACCGATTCGCCGGGACTGCGCCTGAAGCCGAAGCCCGCCGAGGAAGCGGCCGGCATGCTGCGTCTTGGCGTCGAGGTCTATGGCGGCCCGCTGCTCGCCACCTTCGCCGACCGCGATTTGTCGCTGGCCGGCCGCGTCAATGTCCGCGCCGCCGATGGCTTTACGAGCCATCTGGTGCGCTTCGAGCAGCCCTTGCTGCGTCTGCCCAATCTGGCCATCCACATGAATCGCGAGGTCAATGAGGCGGGCCTCAAATTCAACAAGCAAACCGAATTGCCGCTGCTCCTTGGCGTCGGCGACGGCGCCGGCGCCGAGGCGCGTTTTCGCCAGCAGCTGGCGGACCGGCTCGGCGTCGATCCGGCCGACCTGCTGACCTGGGAACTGGTGGCCTGGGACACGCAAAAAGGCAGTTTCTGGGGCGTCAATGGCGAATTCATCGCCGACAGCCAGATCGACAATCTGGCCTCCTGCCACGCCGCGCTCTCGGCGCTGCTGGCCGCGCCGCCATCTTGCGGCAGCCGCCTCGTCGCCCTCTTCGATCATGAGGAAGTCGGCAGCGAAAGCGCCGCCGGGGCCAGCGGCAGTTTCGTCGCCGATGTCATCGCCCGGCTCGCCGCCTCGGGAAAGCTCGATGCCGAGGATCACAGGCGCATGCTGGCCAGGAGCTTTTTCATCAGCGCCGACATGGCGCATGCCTGGAATCCCAATTTCCCGGCCGCCTACGAGCCCGGCCACCACGCCCTCGTCAACGCGGGGCCAGTGATCAAGAGCAACGCCAACCAGCGCTACAGCACCACGGCCGACAGCGCCGCCCGCTTCATGCATTTCTGTGAGCGGGCCGGCGTGCCCTGCCAACAGTACGCGCACCGCACCGACCTTGGCTGCGGCAGCACCATCGGCCCTATCGTCGCCGCCCGGCTGGGGATTGCCAGCGTCGACGTCGGCTCGCCCATGTGGGCCATGCACAGTATCCGCGAGAGCGCCGGCGCGCTCGACCATGCCTATATGATCGCCGCGCTGACCGCGGCCTTTTCGGCCTGAGCCGGTCAGCTCGTCTGCGGCTGAGGCCTCAATTGACGCCCTTCGTCTCCATCATCTGATTGCAGGCGTCCTGGCCATAGACCCCGGCCTGTTGGGGGGTGGTGATCTGCGAGTCCTCGTAGATATGGCGGATGATGACATTCATGATGCGCGGCCCGTTGGCCCCGTCCTCGGCATAGAGCTTCATCGGCACGCCGCCGTCGCGGCGGTACAGCGCCTGGATCGCGTGGTCGCGAATGCGCTTGCAAAAACGCATCTTCTCGGCATCCGGCATCTCATCCTGGACATTGGCGGCCTGAGCGGGCGCCCAGCCGAGCGTTCCCAACAAGGCAAAGATCATCGAGAGGCACAGGCGTTTCATTCAGTCGGCTCCTGGATGGTGGTGAGATAGGCGAGGATATCGCGAATCTGCGTTTCGTCGAGCAGGTTGAGCGAGCCGGTGATTCCCTCTTCGTCGTGCGGCCGGTCGCCTTTCAGGTAGAGATCCATCTGGCGCTTCAGATAGGCGGTGTACTGCCCGACCAGCATCGGGAACATGCCGCGCCCCTTGCCGGTCTTGCCGTGGCAGGAGGCGCACTGCGCCTGGTAAATCTTCCCGCCGGCCTCGGGATCGCCCTCGGCGCGCGGAATGATCATGACCCGCTCGACCATTTGCAGGCGAGTCAGCGCATCCTCGATGCCGTCGAAGTTCGGCATCTTGTTCGACAACTCGATGCCCGCGAGATAGGCCGAGACATCCTTGATATCCTCGTCCGACAATTCGCGCTCCTGGGTGTAGGGGAACATCGGAATATTGATCCGCAACCGCGAGCGGAAATTTTTCAATTGCGTCTCCAGGTAGCGCAGCTGTTGCCCGGCGATGCGCGGATATTCGCCCTTCTTGCCGCCCTGGCCATTGTCGCCGTGGCAGGCGGCGCAAGTGCCATTGATGTCCTTGCCCTGTTGCAGGTCGACGGCGATGGCCTGGCCGACGCCGAAAACGAGGAGCAAGAGCGTAGAAAACAAGGGGCGCAACAGCATGTAACGACTCTCCAAAAAAGCTTGCGGCAAATTGTCGCATCGGTGCGACGGCTGACAATTGACGCATATCACGCATAATCCGGCCCATGCGTTTTTTTTCCTGCACCGCCGACGGAGCCGCGCAATGGACCAACCAGCGAGCCAATTTACGGCGTCTGATCGCCTCGCGCTGGATCGTCCTCGCTGCCATGGCCGCGCTCACCGCCGGCGCCCCCGGCCTCCTGGCCATCCCTTTGCCGCAAGCGCCGCTATTTACGGTGCTGGGTGTTGCCGCCGCCTTCAATGCCCTGGCCGACCGGCGATTGCGCAGCGCGAGCCACGCTAGCTCCGGCGAATTGTTCAGCCAGTTGCTGTTCGACATCGCCGCCCTGTCGGCGCTGATGTTTTTCAGCGGCGGCGCGACCAATCCGCTGATCTCGCTCTTGCTGCCGCCGCTGGCCATCGCCGCGCTGACCCTGCCCCTCCCCTGCGTGCTGGCCGCCGGAGCCATCGCCGTTGCCGCCTACTCGCTGCTGCTCGTCGTCTACCTCCCGCTGCCGATGGCGGATGCGGCGCGGGCGACGCAACTGCACCTCATCGGCATGTGGCTGACTTTCGCCGTCTCGGCGGCGATGATCGCCTGGTTCGTGCTCCGCCTGACCGGCCTGATCCGCCAGCGTGACGCCGAACTGGCCGCCGCCCGCGAACAGGCGCTGCGCGACGAGCGGGTGCTGGCCATGGGCACCCTGGCCGCCGGGGCCGCCCATGAACTCGGCACGCCGCTGGCGACGATGAGTCTCCTGGCTGGCGAACTGGCCGCCGATAAGAGCCTGCCGCCCGCGGTGCACGAGGACATCGCCCTGCTGCGCCGGCAAATCGCCGTCTGCAAGGAAATCATCACCGGCCTGTCGCGCCGGGCCGGCGCCGAACGCCTCGACCACGCGCCGCGGCAAGCGGCCGACCGCTGGCTGGACAACCTGCGCCAGCATTGGCACGCGATCCGCCCGCAGGCGGCCAGCCGCCTGATCATCGGCTCCGACGGCCCGGCCCCGGAACTGGCCGCCGATCCGCGCCTGGAACAGGCGCTGCTCAATCTCTTCAACAATGCCGCCAACGCCACGCCAGAGCCGCTGGAAATCCGCCTCGTCTGGGGCGACGACACGCTGTGCATCGACATCCGCGACCACGGCCCCGGCTTTCCGCCAGCCGTGCTCCAAAATGCCGGACAGCGCGGCCTGCCGGCCCACGCGGGCGGCAGCGGCGTCGGTCTCTTGCTGACGCGCACCGCCATCGAACAACTGGGCGGCAAGCTGAGCCTGATCAATCCCGAAGAAGGCGGCGCGCTCGCCCGCATCGAATTACCGAAAAATCATGTCTGAAATCACCCTGGTCATCGACGACGACCCCAGTTTCAACGCCATCCTGGTCCGCACCCTGGAGCGGCGCGGCCTGCCCGCGCACGGCGCGCTGAACCCAGCGGCGGCGCTAGAGCTCGCCCGCCAGAGCCCGCCCGCTCGCGTCATCCTCGATCTCAATCTGGCCGGCAGTTCCGGCCTTGCGCTGATTCCCGAATTGCTGGCCATCAACCCGGATTGCCGCATCGTCGTCCTGACCGGCTATGCCAGCATCACCACCGCCGTCGACGCGGTCAAGCTCGGCGCTGTCCAGTACCTTGCCAAGCCGGTCGAAATCGAGGCCATCCTGGCGGCCTTTGTCGACGACGGCCCCGACCTCGACCTCTCGGTTCCGGAAGCCCCGCTGTCGGTGGACCGTCTGGAATGGGAACACATCCAGCGCGTCCTGCACGAAAACGACGGCAATATCTCAGCCACCGCCCGCGCCCTGAAAATGCACCGGCGCACCCTGCAACGCAAACTGGCCAAACGGCCGGTGCGCGGTTGAGCCGGCCCGACACGCAAAGCGCAAGCAGCATTTGACGGCATAATGCCGAAGGGCCGAAAAATGAAAAACGAAGCCAAGCGCCAGCCCGAGCGCTTACAACCCATGCCAGAGAAATTAGCCATGAAGCCTGAAACAGCCTGCATCCATGCCGCCCGAGACAAGACCCATACAACCGGAGCGGTCGCGGTTCCGATTTATCAATCCGCGACCTTTGCCCATCCCGGCGCGGGGCAAAGCACCGGCTACGATTATTCCAGAACGCAAAACCCCACCCGCGAACATGCCGAAAAGATGCTGGCCGCGCTCGAAGGCGGGGCGAGCGCATCCGCCTATTCAAGCGGGATGGTGGCCATCGCCACCCTGATGGAACTCTTTGCCCCCGGCGACGAAATCATCGCCACGGACGATCTTTACGGCGGCTCCATCCGCC
>CAZFHE010000123.1:0-8435 GCA_964518615.1 uncultured Dechloromonas sp.
CATGCGGCCTACCGTGCCGACCCGGCAGTGATCGGCGCGCGAGAAGGGAGAAGCCGCCGGGCCGCCGGGCGCGGCATGGTCGGGCGCGGGATGAAAGCGTAGGGTGTCGACACCGTTATAGACTTGCAACATCTTGTCGGAAGGGACTCGGATGATACCGTTCAGATATTCGGCAAGGTCGCGCGACAGGGCGAGGTAATAACTCACGAAGGGCTTGTAAAAGCGGCGGACGCGCTGATAGGCGAGGTTGCTGCCATCGAGATCGCCGACGTCGCGGCCATGTTCGCCGTGGATGCGCACCGGCACGCCAGCGGCCCAGGCCGGCAACTGCACTTCCAGCGCCGCCAGATTGCGGCTATGCACGATGGTCGGGCGCAGCCGGCGGAACAAGCGATAGAGCTTGGGGAAGAGCCACAGGGTCTGGCCGGGCGGCTTGTTCAAGGCGATGAACTCGACATCGTCGCGCTGGATGCGGCGGCAAAAGTCGGTGACTTCGGTTAGCGCGATCACCGCGTGCCGGTAGCGTTCGGGCGGCATGTGGTTGATCAGGTTGACGATGCCGTTTTCCAGTCCGCCGGTCGCAAAGCGGTACATGACATGGGCGACGAGGGGACGAGGATCGGGGCTGGCCTGGATCTTCGAATCGGCGCTCATCGTTGATCGCGGGTGGCGGCCAGCAGGCGGTTGATGTCCGGCGCGGCCAGGGCGGCGAAAGCTGGCAAGACCGAGGGCGCGGTGGCGGCCGGGGCGTAGAGAATGACGACCGCCCCATCATCGCCCCGGCCCGACAGGCGGGAGAGGGCGGTCAAGAGCTTGGCGACGGCGTCCGAGGCGGTCAGCCGGCCGTCGATCCAGTACCACTGCCAGGCATGCAGACGGATTTCCGGGCTGCTGCCCGTTTGGAGCAATTCGGCGGCATTGACGCGGGCCGGCAGGCCAGCCGTTTCGGGGGAGACAGCGGCGCGGGCGACGAGATTCCAGTGCTTGTTGCCGCTGGCGGCCAGGGTATTGGTCGAGGTCACCAGCTTGTTTTGGTAATCCTGGTTGCGGTAGTAGCCGATATAGAGGCCAATGCTCTGGCCGTCGCGCTGGAAGGCGGTCTGCCATTCACCCGAGGCGCCGGAAAAGTCGGGCTTCCAGGAGAGGAGTTCGGCGCTTTCCTGCCAGCCTTCGGGGGCTGGTAGGGGGGCGAGGACGACCGGGCCGGCGTGATCGGCCCGGTCGATGGCGATATAGGCGAGCGGGCCGGCGGCGGCGATCAGCGCGACGGCCAAGGCCGCTAGCCAAGTCTTGGCGGCCGCGGACGCCGGCGGCGCGGCGGTTTCGATCGGTGGCGACGAGGGGGCTTCGGGTTCCGACCAGCGCGCGCCGATCAGGAACATGATCAGGATTACCACGCCAAAGAACAGCCAGCCGTAGATCAGGTGATCGACGCCGGTGGCGATCCGGTTGTCGGAAAAATGGCCCAGCATGACGATGATATAAGCGCGCAGCCAGTTGGCGATCACCGGCACGACGAAAGAGACGCCGATAAAAATCAGGCGTCGGGAGAGCGAGGCGTAATTGAGATAGGCGAACAGCGTGCCGACGGTGACCGAGGCGATGATGTATCGGACGCCGCTACAGGCTTCGACCACCGACCAGTGGCCTGAGGGAATGATGAATTGCAGGCCCTCCTGATAAACCGGGATGCCGGTCGCGCGCAGCGCGAGGACCGTGAAAGCCGCGGTCCATTCCATCAGTTTCGGCATCATGAAATCGCCGAAGGGCACCGAGAAGAACAGAAAGGCCAGCGGAAAGGCCAGGCGCTTGCTGACCGAGAGGCCGAGCAGCGCCATGATGGCGAGCGCCAGCGTGGCGACCAGGGCGAACTGGGTCAGCGCATTGACCGCCGTCAATTCGCCGGCGAGCCAGGCCAGCGTGGTGAGGGCGACCGGCACGGCGAGCGGCAGCGAGGTCTGCGGCTGCTCGGCGAGGACAGCCGTCCGATGCCGCCAGATCAGC
Source organism: uncultured Dechloromonas sp. (assembly GCA_964518615.1). Lineage (GTDB taxonomy): Bacteria > Pseudomonadota > Gammaproteobacteria > Burkholderiales > Rhodocyclaceae > Azonexus. Next base: position 2,005 of record CAZFHE010000123.1, read on the forward strand.
CACAGCGTGATCGGCGGCACCAGAAAGGCGTGGGCATAGGTTTCCGAGCGGGACCAGATGCCGACCATGGCGGCGGCGGTATCCCAGTAACAGTAGATCAGCCAGGCGATCAGCAGCGGCAGCAGAATCAGGGCCTGCCGCCAGGAGGGAGAGAGGGGCCGGGCCATGGCATTCATCTCGATGGGAGCGGCAGGCTGGGGCTGCCCAGATAGGCGTCGATGACGCTCATGTGCGCCCGCCAGCTATAACGGCCAAGAACGCGGGCGCGCGCGGCGCGGCCGATGGCGGCGGCGGCTTCCGGATCGGCCAGTTGGGCGACGATGGCGGCGACGAATTCATCGGCGGAATCCGCGGTCAGGATTTCCTCGCCCGGCATCGCGTCGACCGGAGCGGCGCAGTCGGCGGTGGCGATGACCGGGCGTTCCATGGCCATGGCTTCGAGAATTTTGTTCTGGATGCCGCGGGCGATGCGTAGCGGCGCGACGATCACGCCGGCATGTTGCAGATAGGGGCGGACATCCGGCACGGTGCCGGTGACGACGACATGCGGGTCTGCCAGGGCGCGGACTTCCGGCGTCGGATTGCGGCCGACGATGTAGAAGCGCGCCTTCGGGCGTTGCTTCCTGAGCGCCGGCAGCATTTCGGCGACGAACCAGGCGACGGCGTCGATATTCGGCCAGTAGTCCATGGCTCCCGTGAATACCACGGCCTCCTCATCGGTCGGGAAGGGCGAGGGGCGGTTGGCGGATGGCGAGAAATATCGGGCGTCGACGCCGTTACACATGGCTTCGACGCGCACGCCGCATTCCGGCGCCAGGCTGCGGAATAATTCGACCTCGGCCTCGGTGACGAAAAAGGAGCGCGCCGCCTGGGCCGCCATATGCCGCTCCCAGGTCAGCAAGAGGCGGCCCTCGCGGCGATAGATCCAGGACATCGGCCATGGGTGCCGGGGCGCGTATTGGGTCCATTTCGCCGAATCGACATCGACAAAATCAACCAATACCGGCAGCCGCCGCTTGTCCTCGACGTACTGGGCCATCGCCGAACTGAAGACGACCACGGCGTTGATTTGCTGGGTGTTGCAGGTTTCATCGACCCAGTCCTGCAAGCCGGCGTCGCGGTAATAGCGCAGGGTCAGCGGCTCGCCGGCAAACAGGCCATTGATGCTGCGCAGCTTGGCCAGGCGGGGATTGAGGCGGGCAACATGGAGTCCGGCGCACACTTTCTGGAGAGTCCGGATGTGCTTGGCGTCCTCGGGGGTGTCGATAAAGGTGCCGAGGAAAACGCGATGCGATTTCAAGAGATGGCGAAGCAGGTTGAAGGAGCGCACCTTGTCGCCCTTGTCGGGCGGATAAGGGATGCGGTGTACGAGATAGAGGATGTTGGCCATGAGGAAGTTTGCCTAGCCCAGATTGCGGACGATCAATGGGCCGAGCCGGTTGGCGAGTCCAAGCGGCAGGCGACGCCAGGCGGCGATGAATAATTTGTATTTGGCATTGCTTGGGTTGTTTTGCGGAATGCTGTCTCGCTTGTAGAGGCGGTATTCATAATGCAGCGGCTTGGCTTCGAAGCCCCAGTTTTTTTTGAAGGCATAGGGGCCGGTGCCAACCTTGCTGCGCCCGTAGTCGAAAATGCGCAGACCGCATAGAGAGGCGCGGCGCATCAGCTCCCAGTACTTGAAGTCATTGGCGGCCAACTCGCGCGCCGCCTCGTCGTCGCCGGCGTAGTAAGGCAAGACCTCGTCGCGAAAATAGAAGGACAGCACGCTGCTCAAGGGCCGGCCATCGGGCGCGGTGACGGTGAGAATTTCGCAATCCTTGCCGAATACGCGCAATAGCGTCTCGAAATAGCGCTTGGGCAGGGCCGGCGTGCCATGACGGTGGACATTGTCGGCAAATAGCGCGAAGAAGCGCTCGGCATTGTCGTCAATATGGCTGGAAAGGCCATTCTTGATGCCCTTTCTGACCATCGCCCGCTGCTTTCTCGGAATGGCCAGCAGGTTGGCTTCGACCTCGGGCAGGATTTCCTTGCGGAAGGTGACGTACAGATCCTGGGTCGGCCAGTCGGCATGGCGCGGGGCGACATGGCGGAATTCGAGATGGTCGACGCCAAGCTGGAGGGCCAGGCGCTCGGCTTTCTCTTCCAGCATGGCGGCGGCGGTGGCGCTGTCGGCGGCGATGCCGCCATAGACGGCGAAGGGCAGGGCGACTAGCGCATTGCCAAAAAAGAGGCTGCTGACGTGGGCCAGCGGCAGCACGCCGCGAATCTTTCCCTCCTCGTGAGCGTAGAGGAAAAAGGTCGGGTGCCGGAAAATCTCGCGGATAATGCCCTGCCACGCCGCGCGGTGAAAGAAGCTCGCTTCCGGGCAGGCATGGACGAAGGCGTCCCAGCGGGCCGCTCCCGCAAGGTCGGACGGGTCCAGGCGATCAATCTGCATGCGGTTCAGGCCTTGGCGAGAAAGAGTTCGTCCATCCGGCCCCAGGAAAAATCGGCCAGCAGACGGTTAAGCCGTTGTTCCATGCGCTCGATGTTGAGGTAATGGCGAAAGCGCGTCTTGGCATTGAGGCCCTCGATGCGCGGTTGATCGACGTCGATTTCCCAAGGGTGGAAGTAGAACACCGCCGGCAGGCGGTCGACGTCATTCACATGCCGGATCATCCAGCGCGAGAGCGGGTAGGGCAAGAGCCGGAAATAGCCGCCGCCCCCGGCCGGCCAGTTGCGCTTGAAAAAACGCAGCGCGGTCGCCGGGATTTCGATCAATTCGCCGATCCGATGGGCGTGGCGGGGCGCACCGGGCATGCCGTAATGATCGTGGCGAATCGGGTAAATACTGGAACTGTAGCGATAGCCGGCGCGCGCCAGGCAGTCGAAGGCCCACGGGGTTTTTTCGCCGATTGAGAAACTCGGCGCCCGGTAGCCGCGCACCTCGCAAGCGGCTAGGTCTTCGAGTATCCGCTTGGCGGCCTCGATGTCGGCAAAAAAACTGTCCGGCGTCTGCTCGCTGACCCGCTCGTGGCCATAGCCGTGACTGGCGATTTCGTGCCCGGCGGCGGCGATGCGCCGGACCATTCCGGGATGGCGTTCGGCGATCCAGCCCAGCGTGAAAAAGGTGGCCCGGACGCCGTGGGCATCGAGCATGGCGAGGATGCGGTCGACGTTTTTCTCGACGCGGCATTCGCGGCTCGGCCATTCGGCGCGCGCAATGAAGGGCGCGAAGGCGGAAACCTGGAAGTAATCCTCGACGTCGATGGTCAGCGCATTCCGGATCGACTGGACGGGCATTGGAGAATACTCAGTAGCCGCCGGCGTGGCGTTCGAGCAGCCAGGCGGCCAGGTCGGCGGCGATGCGCTCGGCGGCGCGGCCATCCCATAATTCCGGCACGCGGCCGCTCTTGCCGCGCCCGGCCAGAATTTCCGCCGTCTGCTGGCGGATTGCCTCGATATCGCGCCCGACCATGGTGTTAGTGCCCTGAAGGACGGTGATCGGGCGCTCGGTGTTCTCGCGCAGGGTCAGACAGGGGATACCGAGGGCGGTGGTTTCTTCTTGCAGACCGCCGGAGTCGGTCAGCACGATGCGCGCGCCAGCCATCAGGCCGAGCATTTCCAGGTAGCCCTGGGGCGGCAGCATGATCATGCGGGGCGTGTCGATAAAGTGTTGCAGGCCGAACCGCTCGATATTGCCGCGGGTGCGCGGATGCAGCGCGAATACCAGCGCCAAGCGCTCGGAAATTTCGCGCAGGACGCCGAGCAGCGACGCGAGAATGTCGGGGGAATCGACATTCGACGGACGATGCAGGGTGACGATGCCATAACCCCCGGGGCCGGCGATCAAGGCCGGGTCGCCGCCGCCGGCCGCGATGGTGGCCGCCGGAGAACGGGCAAGCTGGCGGTTGCCCAGCAGCGAATCAATCATCACATTGCCGACGAAGCACACGCGTTCAGCGGCGATGCCCTCGCGCGCCAGGTTGTCGGCAGCGCTGCGCTCGGTGGTGTAGAGCCGGTCGGCGATTTGGTCGGTGAGCACGCGGTTGATTTCTTCCGGCATGGCGCGGTCGTAGCTGCGCAGGCCAGCCTCGACATGGACTACCGGAATGCCTTTCTTGGCGGCGACCAGGGTGCAGGCCAGGGTCGAATTGACGTCGCCGACGACCAGTACGCAGGAGGGCTTTTCGTGATCGAGCACCGGCTCGAAGCGCTTCATGACTTCGGCCGTTTGCACGGCGTGCGAGCCGGAGCCGACTTCCAGGTTGATATCGGGACGCGGCAGGCGCAGGTCTTCGAACAGCCGGTCGTTCATGTCGCGGTCGTAATGCTGGCCGGTATGCAGCAACAGGGTCGGGATGGCCGGCGCATGGGCGGCGAAGGCGCGCAGAATGGGCGCCATTTTCATGAAATTGGGCCGGGCGCCGACGACGCAAATGACGGGGCCAAGATCGAAGGGCCAGGTTTCAGGCATCGGCTGGATCGCTTTCGGTGGATTTTCGGTTCAGTTGCCGGCCATCGGCGACCAGTTTCTGGAGCAAGGCGAGGGTCGCGCTGTTGATCTTCTCGAGTTGCAGCATGCTGCGTTCGAGGTGGGCGAGCCGCTTGCCGAACTGGATGTTCATGTTGGCCAGCAGTGCCCCCGGGGCATCGCAGAAGTCGTTGTTAGCGAGAGCTTGCGAGGGGGTGTTTGGGTTGTGTGACAAATTGTTCTGAGGCGCCAGCGCGAAGGCGCTGCCGCCCGTGGTTTCCTCGTTGATCTCGCGGGCGACTTCCTCGACGTCGGCCACATCGAAGTCCTTCTTGCCGCTCAGATAGCCAAATAGCAGCAGACGGTCGCAGACGGCGTTGATGCGGCGCGGAATGCCGCCGCTCGCCTTGAAGATGGCTTCGTGGGCGGGGGCGCTGATGGTCGGCGAGCCGGAGGAGCCGGCGCATTTCAGCCGATGTTGGATGTAGGCGCGGGTTTCCTCGGCATCGAGCGGCCCGATGTGACAGGCGGCGATGACCCGCTGGCGGAACTGCATCATGTGCGGGCTTTGCAGAATCTGCCGGAATTCGGGCTGACCAACCAGGTAGCTTTGCAACAGGGCGCGACTGCCGTATTGGAAATTGGACAGCATGCGCAGTTCCTCGACGGCGCGCGCCGTCAGATTCTGCGCTTCGTCCACGACCAGGAGGCAGCGCTTGCCCTTGCTGGTGGCGCTGATCAGGAAGGCTTCCAGCGACATCAGCACATCGGCCTTGGAAACGTCCTTGGTGCGCAGGCCGAAGGCCGCTCCGACCAGGCGAAGCGTGTCTTCGGCATCGAGCTGGGTGCTGACCAGTTGGGCGGCGACGACCTTTTTGGGGTCGAGACTGTCGAGCATGCCGCGGACAATGGTGGTCTTGCCCGCGCCGACCTCGCCAGTGATGACGATGAAGCCTTCATTCTGGTGCATGCCGTAATTGAGATAGGCTGCCGCCCGGCGGTGCTGCTTGCTGCCAAAATAAAAAGAGGGGTCCGGATTGAGCTGGAAGGGCTTGCTGCTCAATCCGTAGAAGGCTTCGTACATGCGTCAGTAGGTATACAGAAGGGTGGCGATCAGGGCGTTCTCGGTATACGAATTGGTGTCGCCATCGTATTTCGCGCGCCGCACGCTGAGCGAGCCATTGGTTTTTGCTCCGAGCCGGGTCGCAAGGCTCAGTTGATAGAGCGTGTAGGTGGAATCCTGATTGCCGATTCCGGTTCCGATATATCTGCCGGTGCTCTTTTGCCGGCTGGCGGTCGCATTGAGGCTGGTGAGAGGGCTCAGGCGGTGCGAGAGGGTCAGGCTCGCGCCTGTCTGACGGATGGTCGAGGCATTTGAGAAATCATCGAAGCCCGAGGTCAGCGCGGCAGCGACGGCGGTATTCTCGCTGCGGTTCAATTGCAAGGTCAGCGAGTTACGAGCCCCGAACAGCATGAAAGCCAGTTGCTGCTGTCTTTGCTTGCTGGCGCGCGTGGACAGAAAACCGCTGACAACCTGGCGGTTGGGATCAAGACCGGAGGAGGCCAGCAGGGCATTGACGAAACCGGAGCGGGCGGCCGGATCGGGAATCAGGGACTCGAAATAGTCGTAATACAGGTCGTAGAGGCTGCCCATGCCGGCCGTCGCGAACTGGTTGGGCAATACCGTGATATCGCGGGTGTCGGTAATGCGGATGCTGCTCATCGGGAAACGATGGCTGATGCTCAGACGGTGGCCGTTGCCAAAAAAGCGGCGTTCCCTGAAGCCGGAAATCTGGGTGCGCGGGGTCGGATTCCAGTCGAAACCGTAGCCGTGGGTCGTTCTGCTCTCTGGGTCGAGGGTGGCGTAATCATTGCGTTCCCAGCCGGCGCTGGCGGAAATGCTGAATTGCGGCGTGATCAGATAGGTCAGCAGCAGCCGGGACAGATCGGCATGGGTTCTGCGGCCATTGTTGTAATC
>CAZFHE010000124.1:0-3322 GCA_964518615.1 uncultured Dechloromonas sp.
CGCCCTGGGTTACCAGATAGCCGTTTTCCATGTCCAGCTGGCCCGCGAAGATATCGGTGTTCGGCTTGTGGCCGATGGCGATGAAAACGCCGTGCACATCCACCTGCCGCGTGCCGCCGTCCTCGGCGCTTTTGAGAAGCAGGCCGGTGACGCCGGAGTCGTCGCCGAGAATTTCGTCCAGCGTGTGCTTGTAGAGGATGGTGATCTTGCCGGCCTTTTCTTTTTCGAACAGTTTGTCCTGCATGATTTTTTCGGCCCGGAACTTGTCCCGGCGATGAATCAGGGTCACGTGGCTTGCGATATTGGCGAGGTAGAGCGCTTCTTCGATCGCGGTATTGCCGCCGCCGACGACGGCGACCGGCTTGTTGCGGTAAAAGAATCCATCGCAGGTGGCGCAGGCGGAGACGCCCTTGCCGGCGAACTTTTCTTCCGAGGGCAGCCCAAGATACTGGGCCGACGCGCCGGTGGCGATAATCAGCGCATCGCAGGTATAGCTGCCGGCGTCGCCGATCAGCGTGAATGGGCGCTCGCTCAGGCGGGCGGTATGGATCTGGTCAAAAATGATCTCGGTGTCGAAGCGCCGGGCGTGGGCCTCGAAGCGCGCCATCAGCTCGGGGCCCTGGACGCCGTCGGCATCCGCCGGCCAGTTGTCGACCTCGGTCGTGGTCATCAGTTGGCCGCCCTGGGCGAGGCCGGTGATCAGCACGGGCTTCAGATTGGCGCGGGCGGCATAGACGGCGGCGGTGTAGCCAGCCGGGCCGGAACCGAGGATGATGAGGGGGCTGTGGCGGGATGATGCGGGCATGACATTCCTCTGGTTGGGTTGAATCGAAAATTATAGCCTTGCCACGCCCCTGCTTTTCTCCGCCTTGGCCGCCGGGTATGTGAAAGTGGTTTATAATTGATACGTAACTCCATGAACGGAAAATGATTTATGCCGACGAATCAATATGGCTTGAGCGTGGTTGTGCTGCGTAATGTGCCGCTGTTTTCCGGCTTGAGCGAATCCGAACTGGAAAAACTGTCCAAGGTTTGCGGGCGGCGGCGCGTCGAGCGCGGCGCTTTCGTGGTGCGCGCCGGAGAAGCGACCGATTCCCTCTATGTTCTGCTCACCGGCCGCGCCAAGGTGACCAATACCGATGAGGAAGGGCGCGAGATTATTCTCGCCTGGCTCGGTCCGGGCGAGTCCTTCGGCGAGATGGGCCTGATCGACGGCAGCCCGCGCTCGGCCAGCGTCGTCGCCTCTGAACCCTGCGAATTGATGGTGCTCGGCAAGGATGCTTTTCACCACTGTCTAGAAGACAATTTCCTGGTGGTCCAGAAGCTGATGCAGGTTCTCGTCCGCCGCCTGCGCGAGGCCGATCGCAAAATCGAGAGCCTTGCGCTGCTCGATGTTTATGGCCGGGTCGCCCGCCTCTTGCTCGACGTGTCGGTCGAGGATGAGGGCCGGCGCGTGATCAAGAAAAAAATCTCGAAACAGGACATGGCGCGCATGATCGGCGCCTCGCGCGAAATGGTCAGCAAGGTCATGCGCGATCTCGAATTGAGCGGCTACATTGCCACCGAGGGCGACCGGGTGGTGATCCTGGGTTCATGAAAAAACTCGCGAGCAGACCCCTGGAGGGCGGGGCGAGCCCCCTGCCGGACAAGATCGGAAGCCTGTTGCAAGAGTCGCGCTGGCTCGGCGTCGGGGCTGTCACGCTCTTTTTGATCCTGGCCTTATGGGGCTTTCATCGCGACGATCCGGGCTGGTCGCACGCGGTGGCGACGCAGAGCCTGCACAACCCCGCCGGGCGCGCCGGGGCCTGGGTGGCCGACTTGATGCTCTATGTCTTTGGCCTTTCCGCCTGGTGGTGGGTGGTCTTGCTCGGCATGTCGGTCTGGTGGGGCGTGCGCCGCCTCAAATCGGACGGCTTCGATGGCAGGAGGCCGCTCCTCATCGCCCTGGCCGGCTTTGTGTTGTTGCTGATCGCCAGTTGCGCGCTGGAGGCTTTGCGCTTTCATTCCCTGTCGGCGGAATTGCCGCTCGGGCCGGGCGGCATGCTCGGTTTTGAGATCAGCCGCTGGCTCGGCGATTCCCTGGGCTATACGGGCGCGACGCTCTTCCTCTTGGTGGCCGTGGCGGCGGGCTGGAGCCTCTTTTCCGGCATGTCCTGGCTGTGGGCCTGCGAGCGCTTCGGCCAGTTTCTCGAAGTCTTGGCCCTCTGGGCGATCGGGCGCATCGAAGCCTGGCGCGACCGGCGCATTGGTCGCGAGGTGGCGCAACAGCGCGAGGTCGTGGTCAAGGAGGAAAAGCGTCGCGGCGAATTGCATGAGCCCATCCTGATCGAGACCCCCGCGCCGGTCGAGGCGCCGATGTCCAAAAAGGCCGAAAAGCGCGTCGAGCGCGAAAAGCAGTCCCTGCTCTTTCCCGAGGCCGTGACCGGCGGCGTGTTGCCGCCCTTGCATCTGCTCGATCCCGCGCCGCCGGCGACCGAGGGCATCGGCGCGGAGACGCTGGAATACACCTCGCGCCTGATCGAACGCAAGCTCGCCGATTTCGGCGTGCAGGTCAGGGTGCTGGCGGCCATGCCCGGGCCGGTGATCACCCGCTACGAAATCGAGCCGGCGGTCGGCGTCAAGGGCGCGCAGATCGTCAATCTCGCCCGCGATCTGGCGCGCGCGCTCGCCATGGTGTCGATCCGCGTCGTCGAGACGGTGCCCGGCAAATCGTGCATGGCGCTCGAATTGCCCAATCCGAAGCGGCAGATGGTCAAGCTTTTCGAGATCATTTCCAGCAAGCCCTACAACGACATGGTCAGTCCGCTGACAGTGTGTCTAGGCAAGGATATCGGCGGCCAGCCGGTGGTCGCTGATCTGGCCAAAACGCCGCATTTGCTGGTCGCCGGCACCACCGGCTCGGGCAAGTCGGTGGGCGTCAATGCGATGATCCTGTCGATGCTCTACAAGTCCGAGCCGGAAAACGTGCGCCTCATCATGGTCGACCCGAAAATGCTCGAACTGTCGATTTACGAGGGCATTCCCCACCTGTTGGCCTCGGTCGTCACCGACATGAAGCAGGCGGCCAATGCGCTGCACTGGTGCGTGACCGAGATGGAAAAGCGCTACAAGCTGATGTCGGCGATGGGCGTGCGCAATATCGCCGGTCTCAATGGCAAGATCAAGGAAGCCGGCAAGAAGGGCGAACACATCCCCAATCCCTTGTCGCTGACGCCGGAAGCGCCGGAACCCCTGACGACCATGCCCTACATCGTCGTCATCATCGACGAACTGGCCGACCTCATGATGGTGGTCGGCAAAAAGGTCGAGCAACAGATCGCCC
>CAZFHE010000125.1:0-4543 GCA_964518615.1 uncultured Dechloromonas sp.
TAGCCGAGGCCGCCGCTTGCGGCGCGAGCGCGGCAGCCGCGGCCGCGCCGGCTTCGACCTTGATCAACAGCGCGCCTTCGCTGACTCTCGAACCGAGTTGCACCAGCACTTCCCTGACCGTGCCGGCCACCGTGGAGGGCACGTCCATCGTGGCCTTGTCCGATTCCAGCGTGGCGATGGCGTCGTCGACCTTGATCGCATCGCCAACCTTGACGAACAGGTCGATCACCGGCACATCGGAAAAATCGCCGATGTCCGGAACCTTGACTTCGATGATCTGGCTCATGCTCGCCTCCCCTTATACCGACATCGGATTCGGCTTGGCCGGATCCAGCTTGTACTTGACCAGCGCCTCGGCCACCTTGTCGCGCGCGATTGCGCCCTCGTCGGCCAGCGCCTTCAAGGCCGCCAGCGTCACCCAGTAGCGGTCGACCTCGAAATGATGGCGCAGCTTCTCGCGGGTGTCGGAACGGCCAAAACCGTCGGCGCCCAGGGTCACGTAGCTTCCCTTGACGAAGGGGCGAATCTGCTCGGCGTAGAGCTTGACGTAATCGGTCGCGGCCACGACCGGACCGGCCAATTTGCCGCCCTCGCCCGCGAGCTTTTGCTCGACATGCGACAACTTCGGCGCTTCGAGCGGATGCAGCAAATTCCAGCGGACCGCTTCCTGGCCGTCGCGGGCCAGTTCGTTGAAACTCGGGCAGCCCCAGAGATCGGCCTCGACGCCCCAGTCCTTCTTGAGCAAGTCGGCGGCGGCAATGACTTCGCGGAAAATGGTCCCCGAGCCCAGCAATTGCACGCGCGGCCCCTTGCCGTCGCCGCCCTTTCTGAAGGCGTACATGCCCTTCAGGATGTCGGCCTCGGCCCCGGCCGGCATGTCCGGATGCTCGTAATTCTCGTTCATCACGGTCAGGTAATAGAAAACATCCTCCTGCTCGGCATTCATCCGGCGCAGACCGTCCTGGACGATGACGGCGACTTCATACTGGAAGGTCGGATCGTAGGAGATGCAATTGGGCACCAGATTGGCCAGGATCAGGCTGTGGCCGTCCTCGTGCTGCAAGCCCTCGCCGTTCAAGGTGGTGCGCCCCGCCGTGCCGCCGATCAAAAAGCCGCGGGCGCGCTGGTCGGCGGCGGCCCAGGCCAGATCCAGGGTGCGCTGCAAACCGAACATGGAGTAGCAGATATAGAAGGGAATGGTCTGCACGCCATGCACCGAGTAGGCGGTGGCGGCGGCGATCCAGTCGCTCATCGCGCCCGCTTCGTTGATGCCTTCCTGCAAGACCTGGCCGGTCGTCGATTCCTTGTAGAACATCAGCTGGTCATGATCTTCCGGCACATAGTTCTGGCCCTGCTGATTCCAGATGCCGACGGCGCGGAACATGCCTTCCATGCCGAAAGTGCGCGACTCGTCGGGCACGATGGGCACGACATGAGCGCCGACCTCTTTGTCCTTCAGGAGCATGTTCATGATGCGGACCATGGCCATGGTCGTCGATAGCTCACGGCCTTCGCCGGAAGCCTTCAACAGCGCCTCGAACTTGTCCAGCCCCGGTATTGCCAAGGGCTCCGCCCGGCGGCGGCGCGAGGGCAGAAAACCGCCCAGATCCAAACGCCGCTGGCGCATGTATTGATATTCCGCCGAATCCTCGGCGAATTTGAGATAGGGCAATTCGTCGAGCTGGCTGTCCGGCACCGGCAGACCGAAGCGGTCGCGGAAGCGCCGGATTTGCTCGTAATCCAGCTTTTTCTGCTGGTGAGAGATATTCATCGCCTCGCCGGCCGGGCCCATGCCGAAGCCCTTGATGGTCTTGGCCAGAATCAGGGTCGGCTGGCCCGGATGTTCAACCGCCGACTTGTAGGCCGAGAAAATCTTGAAAATATCGTGGCCGCCGCGATTCAGCTGCCAGATTTCGTCATCGGTCCAATCGGCGACCAGTTCCTTCAATTCCGGCGTATTGAAGAAGTGCTCGCGGACATAAGCGCCGTTCTTGGCCTTGAAGGTCTGGTACTCGCCATCGACGCAATCCATCATGCGCTTTCTGAGTATGCCCTTCTGGTCGCGGGCAAACAGCGCATCCCAGTGGGTGCCCCAGATCAGCTTGATGACATTCCAGCCCGCGCCGCGAAACTCGGCTTCGAGATCCTGGATGATCTTGCCATTGCCGCGCACCGGGCCATCCAGGCGTTGCAGATTGCAATTGATGACAAAAATCAGGTTATCCAGCTTCTCGCGCCCGGCCATGCCAATGGCGCCGAGCGACTCGACCTCGTCGGTCTCGCCGTCGCCGAGGAAGGCCCAGACCTTGCGCTGCCCGGCCTTGTTCGCATCAATCAGGCCGCGCGAGGCGAGATATTTCATGAAGCGGGCCTGATAAATGGCCTGGATCGGGCCCAGGCCCATCGACACGGTCGGGAACTGCCAGAAATCCGGCATCAGCCAGGGATGCGGGTAGGAAGAAATGCCCTTGCCGCCGGTTTCCTGGCGGAAATGGTCGAGCTGCTCCTCGGTCAGGCGGCCAAGCAGAAAGGCGCGGGCATAAATGCCGGGCACCGAATGGCCCTGGAAGAAAATCAGGTCGCCATCGTGCACCGCCGACGGCGCATGCCAGAAATGCGAAAAACCGACGTCGTACAGCGCGGCGGCCGAGGCGAAAGACGCGATATGGCCGCCGACATTGGTGTCCTTATTGGCGCGCACCACCATGGCCATGGCATTCCAGCGGATATAGGAGTGAATCTTGATCTCCATGTCCGGATTGCCCGGATACTTCGGCTGCTGGTCGGCGGGAATGGTATTGATGTATTCGGTATTGGCCGAGTACGGAATGTCGATGCCTTCCGCGCGCGCCTGAGCGATCAGTCGCTCGATCAGGAAGTGAGCGCGATCCGCGCCCTCCTGCGAAATGACGCCATCGAGGGCGTCCATCCATTCCTTGGTTTCCTGCGGATCGTGATCGGCGGGCGGGGCGCTGGGCTGATCGGCCATGGTTTTCGTCTCCTGGGTGATTTCGTTCTGTTTCGCCAGTACAACAGGACAACTTTAACGCGTTACGACGGCCAGCGCTCAGCTCGACGACTCCGAAACCCGGCCGATATCTCGCATTGTAAAAACAAAATTCGTATCGTGCAACGATGTTTCGATCCCTTCCCGATACGATTTACCCCACGCGGCCGCAGCGCATTCCGCCCTTCTTCAGCGCGCCATGAAAGCGCAGAGATCATTGACGCCCCCGCCCGGACAGAAGATTTGCCGATTCCAAAAAATTGGCGCTTACGCATTGCGCCAGCCAGACGAGCTCGCTATAATGCGCCCTCTTTTGGCCAGTTAGCTCAGTTGGTAGAGCAGCGGATTGAAAATCCGCGTGTCCGTGGTTCGATTCCGCGACTGGCCACCAAATTCCAACGCCCAACCCTTGCCGGTTGGGCGTTTTCGTTTTCGAAACCCCCTCGCCATGCGGAGAGCAAGACCTGCATGGAACCCGTGGCGACGATAGCCGCAGAACCGCCGCCGAGGGCGCCACTCCCACTCCATTTCTACGCCCATTTTCACCCAATTCCAGTCGCCAGGGAAATGGGTGTAAATAGGCGTATTATTGGCTCATGTTCCGAACCGACACCCTCCAGATCACGCCGGAGATCTTGGGCCTGATCGCCCGGATCGACGAGTTCAAGGGCGCATGGCGCGCCTTGGGTACGCTCGCGCCCGACCGGCTGTCGGCGTTGCGGCGCGTGGCCACCATCGAGAGCATCGGCTCCTCGACCCGCATCGAGGGCAGCAGGCTGACCGACCGCGAGGTCGAACGGCTGCTATCCAACCTCGCCATCAAGAAGTTCGAGACGCGCGATGCGCAGGAAGTCGCCGGGTACGCCGAGCTGATGGACTTGATGTTCCGGGCATGGGAGGACATTCCGTTCAACGAGAAGCACGTCAAGCAGCTCCACCAAATCCTGCTGCAATACAGCCAGAAGGACGAGCGGCACCGGGGCAACTACAAGACCAGTTCGAACAGCGTCGCGGCCTTCGGCGAGAACGGCGCGCAGATCGGCATCGTCTTCGAGACGGCCACGCCGTTCGACACGCCGCGTCTGATGACAGAGCTGCTGGCGTGGGTGGGCGACGAACGCGAGAAGGCGGTGCTGCACCCCTTGCTCGTCATCGCCATTTTCGTCGTCGTGTTCCTCGAAATCCACCCGTTCCAAGACGGCAATGGGCGGCTCTCCCGCGTGCTGACGACCCTGTTGCTACTCCAAGCGGGCTACGCCTACGTTCCGTACAGCTCGCTCGAAAGCGCGGTCGAGGCCAGCAAGGAAGGCTACTACCTCGCACTACGCCAGACGCAGGGCACGATCCGCAGCGACGCGCCGAACTGGCAGCCGTGGCTGCTGTTCTTCCTGCGCTCGCTGGCCGAGCAGGTGCGGCGACTGGAAAAGAAGGTCGAGCGCGAGAAGATCGTGCTGGCGGCGCTGCCCGCGCTGTCGTTGCAAATCGTCGAGTTCGCCCGCGAGCACGGGCGCATCACGATGATGGATGCGATCAAGC
>CAZFHE010000126.1:0-2754 GCA_964518615.1 uncultured Dechloromonas sp.
CCGGATCTCTTGTTCGACTATGCCGAAACGGCCGCCTCGCGCGGCCTCAAGGCCATCATCGCCGGCGCTGGCGGCGCCGCCCATCTGCCGGGCATGCTGGCCGCCAAAACCACGGTGCCGGTGCTTGGCGTGCCGGTGCAGTCGCGCGCCTTGTCGGGCCTCGATTCCCTGCATTCCATCGTCCAGATGCCCAAGGGCATTCCGGTCGCCACCTTCGCCATCGGCGAGGCCGGGGCCGCCAACGCCGCGCTGTTCGCGGTCGCCCTCTTGGCCAACGAGGACCCGGCCCTGCGCGACAAGTTGCAGGCTTTCCGTAAGGCCCAGACCGACAAGGTGCTGGGCATGAAGCTGCCCGAAGTATGAGCGCCGCGACCTTGTCAGCGAATTTGTCAAGCATCCTGCCGCCCGCCGTGCTGGGCATGCTGGGCGGCGGCCAGCTTGGCCGCTTTTTCGTCAATGCCGCGCACGAGATGGGCTATCGGGTCTGGGTGCTCGATCCGGACCAAAACAGCCCGGCCGGGCAAATCGCCGAACGCCATATCTGCGCCGCCTACGACGACTACGCCGCGCTCGACGCCTTCGCCGCCGGCTGCGCGGCGATTACCACCGAGTTCGAGAATGTGCCGGCCAACACCCTCGACTATCTGGCCAAATTCGTGCCGGTGCGCCCTTCGGCCGCCGCCGTCGCCGTCTGCCAGAACCGCATTGGCGAAAAGACCTTTCTTGCCGACAACGGTTTTCCGCATGGCCCCTTCATCGCGGTCAAGAGCGAGGGCGACCTGAAGCAAGCGCCGACATCGCTCTTCCCGGCCATCCTCAAGGTCGCCCGTTTCGGCTATGACGGCAAGGGCCAGGCCACCGTCAACAATCTTGACGAGGCGCTCATCGCCTTCGCCCGCTTCAAGGGCGAGCATTGCGTGCTCGAACAGCGCCTGCCGCTCGACTTCGAGGTCTCGATCGTGCTGGCCCGCGACGAAAACGGGAAGATCGCCTCATTCCCGACCGGCGAGAACCAGCATACCCGCGGCATTCTCGATGTTTCCATCGTGCCGGCCCGCGCCTCCGGCTGTCTGATGAGCGAGGCCGAGGACATCGCCGCGCGCATCGCCGATAAGCTCGGCTACATCGGCGCCCTGGGGGTCGAATTTTTCGTCAGCCGCGGCCGGCTGCTGGTCAACGAGATGGCGCCGCGCCCGCACAACAGCGGCCACTACACCCTGGACGCCTGCGTCACCAACCAGTTCGAGCAGCAGGTGCGCGCCCTGTGCGGCCTGCCGCTGGGCGACGCGCGGGCGCATTCGGCCTCGGTGATGGTCAACCTGCTCGGCGACCTGTGGTACGACGGCGAACATTACCGCGAGCCGGACTGGGCCGCGCTCTACGCCGTGCCCAACCTGAAACTGCATCTGTACGGCAAGCACCACGCCCGGCCGGGCCGCAAGATGGGGCATTTCACCGTCATCGGCGCCAATGCCGAGGCCGTGCAGCAAACGGCGCTCGCCGCCCGCCGCGCCATCGGCATCAAGGACTGATGACGCCACTCCCCGACGCCGATTACCAGCGTGCCGTCGAGTTGCTGCACGCCGGCGAACTGGTCGCCATTCCGACCGAGACCGTCTACGGCCTCGGCGCTGACGCCGCCAATCCGGCGGCTGTGGCCAGGATTTTCGCCGCCAAGGGCCGCCCGGCCGACCATCCGCTGATCGTCCATCTGGCCGGCCACGATGCCGTCGAACACTGGGCCGAACAGGTGCCGGACATCGCCTGGGAATTGATGGAAAGCTTCTGGCCCGGCCCGCTGACCCTGATCCTGAAAAAACAGCCTTGGGTGCCGGATGCCGTCACCGGCGGCCAGGATACGATCGGCCTGCGCGTGCCCGGCCATCCCGTCGCGCTCGAACTGCTGCGCCGCTTTGCCGCGAGTCGTGAACAAAGCGGCGGCGAGCACGCCGGCATCGCCGCGCCCTCGGCCAACCGCTTTGGACGCATCAGCCCGACCACCGCCGCCCATGTCGCCGAAGAACTGGGCGAGCGCGTCTCGCTAATTCTCGACGGCGGCCCCTGCCGCGTCGGCATCGAATCGACCATCGTCGACTGCTCGCGCGAAGAAGCCGTGGTCCTGCGCCCAGGCCACATCTCGCCGCTGCATCTGGCGGCCGTGCTCGGCCAAGCGCCAGCCATCGAAAGCGCCGCCGGCGCGCCGCGCGTCTCCGGCTCCCTGGCCGCCCACTACGCGCCACAAACGCCGATGCATCTCATCGCCAGCGACCGCCTGCCCGATTTTCTCGACGCCCAGCGCCATCGCGGCGCTCGCTGCGGCGTGCTCAGCCCCAACCCGCCGCCACCGGCCAATAAGTCGCACGACTGGCGACAGTTGCCCGCCGATCCGGTCGGCTATGCGCACGACCTCTATGGCGCGCTACGCGCCATGGATCATGCCGGCCTCGCCATGATCGTCGTCGAAGCGCCCCCCGCCGAACCGGCCTGGACCGCCGTTGCCGACCGCCTGCGCCGCGCCGTGGCCGGCGCAGGCCGCCCGGCGACGTGACGCCCCCGCCGTTTGACCGTCATATTGGCGGGAACCTGCCACCCGGCGTCGGGCCGGCTGCAAAAAACGACATCTCGATCTTGGAGAAGAAGGAAGGATTGCGCTAAAATTCACCGCTTCGGGGGCATAGCTCAGTTGGGAGAGCGTCTGGTTCGCAATCAGAAGGTCGGCGGTTCGATCCCGCCTGTCTCCACCAGAACACCAAG
>CAZFHE010000127.1:0-4265 GCA_964518615.1 uncultured Dechloromonas sp.
CCGCCTCGGCTTCGGGGACCGAAGCCCCGGCTGCGCCGCCGGAATACAGCGGATTCTGCGGATCGAGGCCAGCGCCAAGGGCGGCGACCTTTTCCCACTCGGGACCCGCGCCGCCAGTCTGCGCGTACAGCTCGCTGGCTAGGGTCTCGAATTGCTTGAGGCTGCGCCGGTTGGCATAAATTTCCAGCAGCTTGGCATGGATCGCCAGGCGTTGCGGATCTTTTTGCAGGGCTTCGAGCAGGATTTCCTCGGCCTGGGTGTCACGGCCATAGGCCATGTAGACATCGGCCTCGGCGACCGGATCGACCTCGTCGGTATCAATGGTACCCGGCCCGGTCTGGCTGAAGTCGCCGCTCTGCGGCGGCGCATTGCCGGTATCGACGCTCTGGCCGCCCGTCATGCGGAACACCGAGTTGGGACCGAGACTGGAAAGCCCCGGCGTGGCCGCGGTTTCCAGGGTTGAATCATCGACGCGCCGGCGGCGATAGTAGAAATAGCCGGCCAGGAGGGCAAGGATGCCCCCGCCGGCAGCCAGCGGCACCGGATCGTCGAAAATCGTCTCGAACCAGGCGGGCTCATGTTGCGGCTCCGGTATGGGCGGCGGCGGCGCCTTGGGCTTTGGCTTCTCGACCGGCTTTTCCGGTTCAACCGGGGCGGCGACTTCCGGCGTCTCGGCGATATCGGGGATTGACGCCTCCTCGACCACGGGCGGCGGCTCGACGGCCGGTTCCTCAAGCGGCTTGGGCGGCTCGATAGGTTTCGCCGGCTCGACCGCCTTGGGCGGTTCCACCGGTTTTGCCGCTTCCTGGCGCGCTGCCGCCTGTTGCTGCAACTCGGCCAGCTGCTGATTTTTCAGTGCCAGCAATTGCTGGAGTTCGGCGACATTTTTTTCCAACATGGCCACGCGCTCCTGGCCTTCCTTGAGCGCTTTGTCGCGGGCGATGCGGTCCGCCTCGGCCTCGGCCTTGCCGGCTGCCGCCGCGGGCGTGGCTGCGTCCGCGCGGGCAACCTTGACCTGATCCCTGGCTTGCTCGGCCGGCGCTGCCTTTTCTTCCACGCGCGCCGTAATCTGGCCGGAACTGGCTTGTCCGCCGGTCGCCTCGTCGGCGGGCGCCGCGGCGGCGGCTGCCGCCAGCTTGCGGCGATAGGCGTTCCAATCGGCGGCCTGGGTGTTGAATACGCGCTTGGCTTCGCTCTCCGGGATGGCGGCGAGCGTTTCGCGGTCGGGCAGGCCGATGATGGCGCCCGCCTTCAGACGATTCATGTTATTGCCGGAGAAGGCTTCCGGATTGTGGCGAAACAGCCCGACCAGCATCTGTTCGAGGGAAACGCCCTCGTGCTGCATTTCAGTGGCGATTTTGCGCAGCGTGTCACCCGGTTTGACCACCCGCGCCTGACCGCTCGCTGCCTCTTTCGGCGCAGCGGGCGCTGGGGCCGACGGCGTCGCTGCGGCGGAACGGCGCGGCACGATGGTGCCTGCCGAGTCGACGCCTGGGGCCGGCTGCTGCGCGCCGCCGCCCTGAACGGTATCGACGACGCGGGTATCGACCGCTGGCGCGCTCGGCGCCTGCTTGATGACCATATCCGGCGGGTCGAGAAGGAAGGTGTATTCGCGGACCAGACGTCCGGCCGGCCAGTTCAGTTCGACCAGCAAATCAATGAAGGGCTCATTGATCGGCTTCACCGAGCTGACTTTGACAATCGCCTGGCCGCCCGGCCGTTTTTCGACGGCGAAGCGCATATCCTGGAGCACGCTGGCGTAATCGACGCCGGCCTGGCGGAAGACCTCCGGCGGCGCAAGACGGGCCGTCATGCCGGATAACTCGTCGGGGCTGGCCGAGATAGCCAGTTCAGCGCGGAACGGCTGTCCCAAGCCTGAGAGGACGGTGATCTTCCCCAGACCCGCCGCCTGCGCAATCCACGGAGTCAATGAAAGACTGGACGCGACCGCGAGTGCAGCTGCGCGTTTTTTGAATTTGGAGCAATTCGTTTCGTTCACAGCGAAACCCTGAGCGTCGGTTTTTGGGACTTTCAAATTAACATCATGGACTTATCAAAGCAAGCTAAACCTGCTTCTCAAAGCTGGCTTTTTTGCATATTGCCAACAAATAAAAACCGGGGTCGAAACCCCGGTTTTTATGGATCTGGCACGCTCGCTCAGGCGTCGAGCAGGATGCGCAGCATGCGCCGCAGCGGCTCGGCCGCGCCCCACAGCAATTGGTCGCCGCAGGTAAAGGCGGCCAGATAGTCCGGGCCCATGGCCATCTTGTGTAGACGGCCAACCGGCACGGTCAGGGTGCCGGTGACGGCGGCCGGCGTCAGCTCGCGCTCGGCAATCTCGCGCTCGTTCGGCACGACCTTGGCCCAGGGATTGGCCTTGGCCAGCATGTCGCTGATCTCGTCGAGCGGTACGTCCTTTTTCAGCTTGATGGTCAGCGCCTGGCTATGGCACCGCATGGCGCCGATGCGCACGCACAGGCCGTCGATGGGAATCGATCCGGCGCTGCGGAAGGCCGGACGGCCGAGAATCTTGTTGCATTCGGCGCCGCCCTTCCACTCTTCCTTGGACTGGCCGTTTTCGACCGGCACGTCGATCCAGGGAATCAAGGAACCGGCAAGCGGCGTGTTGCGGAAATTTTTCTTCGGGAAATTTTCCGAGCGAATGGTTTCGGCAACCTTGCGGTCGATATCGAGAATGGCCGACGCCGGGTCAGCCAGCAAATCCTTGACGGAATCGTGAATGACGCCCATCTGGGCGATCAGTTCGCGCATATTCTGCGCGCCGGCCCCGGAGGCGGCCTGATAGGTCATCGAGCTTGCCCATTCGACCAGGTCGTTCTGGAAGAGGCCGCCCAGACCCATCAGCATCAGCGAGACGGTGCAGTTGCCGCCGATCCAGTTCTTGCCGCCCCTTGCAAGCGCATTCTTGATGACATTCATATTGACCGGATCGAGGATGATCACCGCGTCATCGGCCATGCGCAGCGCCGACGCGGCGTCGATCCAGTGACCGTTCCAGCCGGCGGCCCGCAATTTGGGGAAAACTTCCTTGGTATAGTCGCCGCCCTGACAGGTGATGATGATGTCGCAGGACTTCAGCGCCTCGATATTGCCCGCATCCTGGAGCGGCAGAGAGGCCTCCTTGCCGCCGAAGGCCGGCGCCTTGCCGCCCGCGGCAGAGGTGGAGAAATACACCGGATCGACATGGGCGAAATCGCCCTCCTCGACCATGCGCTGCATCAGGACCGAGCCAACCATGCCGCGCCAACCAACCAGGCCAAGCTTCTTCATAGGACTTCCTCCAGGTAAATTGTGTAATTAACGCACGAATTCCGCGTTTCCGTTTACGCCAGCGCCGCCAGCACGGCGTCGCCCATTTCCTTCGTGCCGACCTTGTTGGTGCCGCGCTCGTAGATGTCGCCGGTGCGATAACCCTGGGCCAGCACTGTCTTGACGGCATTTTCGACGCGCAGCGCCTCGGCTTCCAGGCCGAAGGTATAGCGCAGCATCATCGCCGCCGACAAGATAGTGGCCAGCGGATTGGCCACGCCCTGGCCCGCGATATCCGGCGCCGAGCCGTGCGAGGGTTCGTACAAGCCCTTGTTTTTGTCGTCCAGCGACGCCGACGGCAGCATGCCGATCGAGCCGGTCAACATCGAGGCCTCATCGGACAAAATGTCGCCAAACATGTTGCCGGTGACCATCACATCGAACTGCTTGGGGGCCTTGACCAGTTGCATCGCGGCATTGTCAACCAGCATGTGGCTGAGTTCGACCTCCGGGTAATCGCGGGCAATCTCGATCATCACGTCGCGCCACAGTTGCGTGCATTCGAGCACATTCATCTTGTCGACCGAGCACAGCTTCTTGTTGCGCTTTTGCGCGGCCTGGAAGGCGACATGGCCGATACGGCGGATTTCCGACTCGCTATAGACCATGGTGTTGAAACCGACGCGCTCGCCGTTTTCCTCGCGCACGCCGCGCGGCTGGCCAAAGTAAATGTCGCCGGTCAGTTCGCGGACAATCAGGATATCGAGCCCCGCGACGATTTCCGGCTTCAGCGTCGAAGCATTGGCGAGCTCCGGATAAAGAATGGCCGGGCGCAGATTGGCGAACAGATTCAGATCCTTGCGAATGCCGAGCAGACCGCGCTCCGGACGCTTTTCGCGCGGCAGCGTAT
The DNA here is from genome assembly GCA_964518615.1 of uncultured Dechloromonas sp. GTDB lineage: Bacteria > Pseudomonadota > Gammaproteobacteria > Burkholderiales > Rhodocyclaceae > Azonexus. The sequence goes on from CAZFHE010000127.1 coordinate 4,181, forward strand.
CCCACTGCGGGCCGCCGACCGCGCCCAACAGTACCGCATCGGCCTCGCGGGCCAGCTTGCGGGTCGCTTCGGGATAGGGATCGCC
>CAZFHE010000128.1:0-2523 GCA_964518615.1 uncultured Dechloromonas sp.
AGCCGAGGATGCGCAGCGACGACAGGTCGAAATTCTTGGGATGCACGGCCGGGGTGGTGTCGGAGGACTTGATCAGCAAGCGGATCGCGGTCGGCGCGGTGTAGAAAACGGTTGCCTTGTGGTCCTGGATCATTTTCCAGAAACGGCCGGCATCCGGATAGGTCGGCACGCCTTCGAAAACGATTTCGGTGACGCCGCAGGCCAGCGGGCCATAGGTGATGTAGGTGTGGCCCGTGACCCAGCCGATGTCGGCGGTACACCAGAAAACGTCGCTATCCTTGATGTCGAAGGTGTACTTCATGGTCAGGATGGCGTGCAGCAGATAGCCGCCGGTGGAATGCTGGACGCCCTTCGGCTTGCCGGTGGAACCGGAGGTATAGAGCAGGAAGAGCGGGTGCTCGGCTTCGACCCATTCCGGCTCGCAGGTCTCCGGCTGACCGGCCAGCTCGTCGTGCAGCCAGCGGTCGCGACCGGCGAGCATGTTGACGTCGGCGCCGGTGCGCTTGACGACGATGACATTTTTGACCGTTTCGCAGCCGCCCATGGCGAAGGCTTCGTCGGCGATCGGCTTTAGCGGAATCGCCTTGCCGCCGCGATACTGGCCGTCCGAGGTAATGAGCATGACGGCGCCGGCGTCGTTGATGCGGTCATGCAGGGATTGGGCGGAGAAGCCGCCAAAGACGACCGAGTGGATGGCGCCGATGCGGGCGCAAGCCTGCATGGCGACGACGCCCTCGATGGTCATCGGCAGGTAGATGACAACGCGGTCGCCCTTCTTGACGCCCTTGGCCTTCAAGAGATTGGCCATCTTGCAGACCTTGACCAGCAGCTCCTTGTAGGTGACCCGGGTCACCTCGCCATTGTCGGCCTCGAAAATGATGGCGACCTTGTCGCCCTTGCCGGCTTCGACCTGCCGATCGAGGCAGTTGTACGAGACATTGAGCTTGCCGTCGGCAAACCACTTGAAGAACGGCGCATTGGACTGATCGAGCGCCTGGGTGAAAGGCTGCTTCCAGGCGACCAGTTCACGGGCGCGCTTGGCCCAGAAACCTTCGTAGTCGGCTTCAGCTTCCGCGCACAGCGCCTTGTAGGCATCCATCCCGGAAACCGCCGCGTTCTTGACGATTTCGTCAGACGGATAGTAGAACTGCACGGACTCATTCGACATATTCTTCTCCTCTGCGGTACTTCGCGAAATTATGTTGAGACAAGCAACCGGGTCTCGGACTTGGCCCGGATTCATATTAAGTAAACACACCGGGGTTGGGAGTTCCCGCCTACTCCCCCTGCGCGAATTAGCATAATCGTTTGATCTTCTTACATTGTCCATATGAAATCACGCTGCGGCGCAGCAAGAGGCTGGCGCAGGATGCCCCGAAGGGCGTGATAAAATCTTCAGCCCCCGATGGACTCCGCCACGCCATGTCACCCACGAAGCTCCTGCCTTCCTTCATTTTCGCCAGCCGCTGGATCCAGGCTCCGCTCTATATCGGCCTGATCATCGCCCAGATCGTTTATGTCTGGCTCTTCATGGTCGAACTCGCCCATCTCGTGCACGGCATGTTCGGCGACCTCAAAATGACCGAAACCGACGTGATGTTGATCGTGCTGGGCCTGATCGACGTCGTCATGGTCGCCAATCTCCTGATCATGGTCATTGTCGGCGGCTACGAAACCTTCGTCTCGCGCCTGCATCTCGACGAGCATCCCGACCAGCCGGAATGGCTCAGCCACGTCAATGCCGGCGTGCTCAAGATCAAGCTGTCGACGGCCATCATCGGCATCTCGTCCATCCATTTGCTGAAAAGCTTCATCAATGCCGGCGCCCTGACCGAACACACGCTGCAATGGCAGGTCGTCATTCACATGGTTTTCATCATCTCGGCCCTGGCCATGGCGATGGTAGACAAAATCATGACCCAAACCCTGATTCTTCAACACGACAACCACTGACCCGGAGTTCAGCATGACCGCCATCTTGCAGGAAGACCTGATCCAGTCCGTCGCCGATGCCTTTCAGTACATCAGCTACTATCACCCGCTGGATTACATCAAGGCGCTGGGCGAAGCCTATGAGCGCGAGGAAAGCCCCGCCGCCAAGGACGCCATCGCCCAGATTCTGACCAATTCCCGGATGGCCGCCGAAGGCCACCGCCCGATCTGCCAGGACACCGGCATCGGCATGGTCTTCATCAAGGTCGGCATGAAGGTCACCTGGCCGGATGCGACCATGAGCATCCAGCAGATGATCGACGAGGGCGTGCGCCGCGCCTACGCCAATCCGGACAATCCGCTGCGCGCCTCGGTGCTGGCCGATCCGGCGGGCAGCCGCAGGAATACCAAGGACAATACGCCGGCCGTCGTCCATTTCGAGATCGTCGAAGGCGACCACGTCGACGTCATCTGCGCGGCCAAGGGTGGCGGCTCGGAAGCCAAGGCCAAGTTCGCCATGCTCAATCCTTCCGACGATCTCGTCGACTGGGTGCTGAAGAAAATTCCGGAAATGGGCGCCGGCTGGTGTCC
>CAZFHE010000129.1:0-2140 GCA_964518615.1 uncultured Dechloromonas sp.
GAGGTCTATTCCGTCTCGACCGATACCCACTTCACCCACAAGGCCTGGGCTGACGCCTCCGACACCATCCGCAAGATTCAGTACGTCATGCTCGGCGACCCGACCGGCACGATTACCCGCAATTTCGATGTGATGATCGAGGAAGCGGGCCTTGCGCTGCGCGGCACCTTCCTGGTCAACCCGGAAGGCGTGATCAAGGTTGCCGAAATCCACGATCTGGGCATCGGCCGTGACGCCTCCGAATTGCTGCGCAAGGTCAAGGCCGCCCAGTACGTCGCTTCCCACCCGGGCGAAGTCTGCCCGGCCAAGTGGCAGGAAGGCGCGGCCACGCTGAAGCCCTCGCTGGATCTGGTCGGCAAGATCTAAGTCCGGTTGCTGGCTCCTGGCCGTGGGTCGAAAGGCCCGCGGCCAGTGTCCAGCAACCGCCACGGGAGAGGACGCCATGCTCGATGCCGCCATCAAGGAACAACTCAAGGCTTACCTGGAAAAGTTGCAGCGCCCCATCGAACTCGTCGCCTCGCTCGATAACAGCGCCACGGCGGAGGAAATGCGCGCCCTGCTGACTGACATCGCCGCCCTGTCGGACAAGATCAGCCTCTTTGACAACGGCGACGCCGTCCGCCGTCCCTCATTTGCCATCGGCCTGCCTGGCGAAGCGCCGCGCATTCATTTTGCGGGCCTGCCGCTGGGCCATGAATTCACCTCGCTGGTTCTTGCCCTGTTGCAAACCGGCGGCCATCCGCCCAAGGTCGACGCGGCGGTGATCGAGCAAATCAAGAATTTGCCGGGCGGCATTCACGCCGAAATCTTCATTTCGCTCTCCTGCCACAACTGCCCCGACGTCGTGCAGGCCTTCAATCTGATGGCCGCGCTCAATCCGGGCGTCACCAGCGCGATGATCGACGGCGCGCTGTTCCAGGATGAAGTGAATCGCCGTCAGATCATGGCCGTGCCGAGCATTTTCGTGAATGGAAAAGCCTTCGGCCAAGGCCGGATGACGATTGAGGAAATTCTCGCCAAGCTCGATACCGGCGCTGCCGCGCGCGCAGCAGAAGAGCTTGCCAAGAAAGCGCCTTTCGACGTGCTGGTCGTCGGCGGCGGCCCGGCCGGGGCGGCGGCCGCCATCTACGCGGCGAGGAAGGGCATACGCACCGGCATCGTGGCGGAGCGCTTCGGCGGTCAGGTGCTGGATACCCTCTCCATCGAGAATTTCATCTCGGTTCCGGAAACCGAGGGCCCCAGGCTCGCCAGCGCGCTGGAAGAGCACGTCAGGCGCTACCCGGTGGATGTGATGAATCTGCAACGCGCCGTTGGGCTAAAGCCGGGCGAGCGGATCGAAGTGCAACTGGAAAACGGCGCCACGCTGACATCCAGGGCGGTGATTCTCGCCACCGGCGCTCGCTGGCGCGAAATGAACGTGCCCGGCGAAAAGGAATACAAGGCGAAAGGCGTGTGCTTCTGCCCCCACTGCGACGGTCCGCTATTCAAGGGCAAGCGGGTGGCGGTGATCGGCGGCGGCAATTCCGGCGTCGAGGCGGCTATCGACCTCGCGGGCATCGTCGGCCACGTGACCCTGCTCGAATTCGCCGACAGCCTGCGCGCCGACGCCGTATTGCAGAAAAAATTGCACAGCCTGCCCAACGTCACGGTCATCAAGTCGGCGCAGACCACCGAAGTCGCCGGCGATGGCCAGAAGGTCAATGGCCTTCGCTACCAGGATCGCGTCAGCGGCGACATCCGGCAACTCGAACTGGAAGGCATTTTCGTGCAAATCGGCCTCTTGCCGAACACCGACTGGCTGAAGGGCGCGCTCGACTTGTCGCGCACCGGCGAGATCGAGATCGACGCCAAGGGCCATACCTCGCTACCCGGCGTATTCGCCGCCGGCGACTGCACGACCGTGCCGTACAAGCAGATCATCATCGCGATGGGCGCGGGCGCGACTGCGTCGTTGAGCGCGTTTGACCATTTGATCCGCAGTTCCGTCCCGGCCTGAGTTCGTCTTGCCGGGCAGGCGCTTGCCGTTTGGCGTGCGCCTCCTCTTCGGTTAACATCGCCGCCTTTCCCGCCGGGTCCATGCCCGACCAATCGCCCATGATTCCCGCCTTCTTGTCCGCGCCTGCATGCTGAGCACTCTGTA
>CAZFHE010000130.1:0-2172 GCA_964518615.1 uncultured Dechloromonas sp.
CAAAATCTCGGTCGGCCCGCCGTATTTCAATGCGGTGTTCGTGCCGGTCATGGCCCCGGTGCTGTTCCTGATCGGTCTTGGCCCCTTCGCCCGCTGGAAGGAAGCCTCGCTGCCCGACATTTTGCGCGCCTTGCGCTGGGCTTTCGCGGCGGGTCTCATCGTCGCCATCGCCCTGCCGCTGATTTACGGGCGCTGGAGCGCGATGACCGCCCTGGGCCTGCTGCTGGCCGCCTGGATCGCCGTCACCGCCCTCATCAATTTCATCGACCGCGTGCGCGCAACGCGCGGCGAAACGTCTTTTGCGCGCGCCGCGCTCAGCCAGCCGAAGAGTTTCGTCGGCATGCATCTGGCTCATTTGGGCGTCGCGGCCTTTGTGGTCGGCGTCACCATGGTGTCGAGCTTCGAGGAAGAAATGGACGTCAAGATGGAAGCCGGCGAATCGGTCACCGTCTCCGGCTATACCTTCAGCTTTCTCGGCGTCCATGAGGTCAAGGGGCCCAATTACCTCGCCGCCCAGGGCCAGTTCGACCTCCTCCGGGACGGCGCTTTCTTGCGCCGTCTGACGCCGGAAAAGCGCAATTATTTTTCCTCGTCCATGCCGATGACCGAGGCCGCCATCGACGCGGGCCTGTTGCGCGATGTCTATGTTTCGCTCGGCGAGCCCATCGACCGCGATCAGCCCGAAGGCGCCTGGGCCGTGCGCGTCTATTACAAGCCCTTTGTCGACTGGATCTGGGGCGGCTGCCTGCTGATGTCCCTGGGCGGCCTCTTGGCCATGCTCGACCGCCGTTATCGCCTGAAGGCGCGAAGCGCCGCCAACCTGCCCGCACAAAGCCAAACCGCATGAATCGCTATTTCTGGATACTCGGCGCTTTCGCCGCCCTCGTCCTCCTGCTCGCCGTCGGCCTCGGCCTCAATCCGCGCGACATTCCCTCGCCCCTGGTCGGCAAGCCCGCGCCGGCCTTTCGCCTCGCGCTGCTCTCCGATCCGGATAAAAGCTTCGGCCCCGAAGAGATGCGCGGCAAGCCCTGGCTGCTCAATGTCTGGGCCTCGTGGTGCGTTTCCTGCCGCCAGGAGCACCCGGTGCTGGTCGAATTTTCGAAAAAAGTGGATGTGCCGCTGATCGGCCTCAATTACAAGGAAGTGCGCGGTGACGGCGGATTCGATATCGGCAAATTGTCCGCCGACGAAGAGAAAACCCTGGCCTGGCAGCGGGCCAGCGGCTGGCTGCGCGCCCACGGCGACCCCTACCGGCTGACGGCCATGGATATCGACGGCCGCGTCGGCATTGATTTCGGCGTCTACGGCGTGCCGGAAACCTATGTCATCGACAAGGAAGGCGTCATCCGTCTGAAGCACACGGGGCCAATCAGCCCCGAGGCGCTGGCGAAGAAAATCCTGCCGCTACTCTCGGAGTTGAGCCAATGATTGCCCGCGTCCTGATGCTCGCGCTCTGCCTTGCGGTCACGGGCGCTCAGGCGTCCTCGGCCTGGGAAGCCGCGCTCGCCGCCGACCCGGTGGCCGAAAAGCGCTTGCAGGCGCTCTCCCGGGAATTGCGCTGTCTGGTCTGCCAGAACGAAACCATTGCCGATTCCAATGCCGAACTGGCCGTCGATTTGCGCCGCGAAATTCGCGGCATGATCCGCGATGGCCGCTCCGACCACGAGATCATCGACTTCATGGTTGTCCGTTACGGCGATTTCGTTCTCTACCGGCCGCCGGTCAAGGGCCTCACGCTGCTGCTCTGGGGCGGCCCGGCGCTGCTGCTGCTGGTGAGCCTGGGCGCGCTGTTCGCCTACCTGCGCCGGCGCACTGGCCGCCTCGCGGATACCGACGCTCCGCTGTCGCCCGAGGAAGCCCGCCGGCTGGACGCCCTGCTCAAGGAAAGCGATCCCAAATGATGCTGTTCATCCTGTGCGCGACGCTGATGGTCGCGGTTATCTGCGCCTTTCTGTTCCTGCCGCTCTGGTTTGGCCGGCGCGGCGCGGCGCTGGGCGGCGACCGCCAGACGGCCAATCTTGCCATTTTCCGCGACCAGCTGGCCGACCTTGAACGCGAATGCCGGGAAGGCACGCTGGCCGAGGCCGATTTCGATCAGGCCCGCCAGGAATTGCAGCGCCGCCTGCTCGAAGAGGCGGCTCCGGCCGCCGAATCCGGCGTCGGGGAAGCGCT
>CAZFHE010000131.1:0-8605 GCA_964518615.1 uncultured Dechloromonas sp.
CCCGCCGCCGGGTCACGGTGTCCACCTCCGGCCTCGTGCCGGCCATGGATCGCCTGCGCGACGAATGCCCGGTGGCTCTGGCGGTATCGCTGCACGCGCCCAATGATCGGCTTCGCGACGAACTGGTGCCCATCAATCAGAAATACCCGCTGGCCGAGCTGATGGCCGCCTGCGCTCGCTATCTCGAAAAAGCGCCGCGCGATTTCGTCACCTTCGAATACGTGATGCTCGATGGTATCAACGACAGCGATGCCCACGCCCGCGAATTGCTGGCCCTGGTCAGGAAGCTGCCGTGCAAGTTCAACCTGATTCCCTTCAATCCCTTCCCGGGCTCGCCCTTCAAGCGATCCCGGGCGGAGCGGGTGCGACGCTTTGCGGATATCCTGATAGAAGCCGGCATCGTCACCACCACGCGCAAGACGCGCGGCGACGACATCGACGCCGCCTGCGGCCAGTTGGCCGGCCAGGTGCAAGACCGCACGCGGCGGACAGCCGATAACATGATCATGTTCAAGGAGATGGCACGCTGATGAAGCTGAGGACGAAATGGGGCCGCTGGGCCGGCCTGCTGGGCGCGGCGTTTTTCTCCGGCGCGGTCCTGGCGCAGAGCTATGGCGATTTGGCAATGAATCCCGGCGACCCGCGCAGCCGGGCGAAAATCCATACCGAGCTGGGCGCGGCCTACTTCCAGGCCGGCAATCCCGCCGTTGCGCTGGAGCATCTGGATACCGCGATCAAGTCCGATTCCAATTTTGTTCAGGCCCATAGCGTGCGCGGCCTGGTCTATGGATCGCTCAAGGAATACGACAAGGCCGAGCGCGATTTTCAGCGCGCCCTGAAAATCGCGCCCAACGATCCCGAAGTGAATAACAACTATGGCTGGTTCCTTTGCGATACCGGCAAGGAACGCCAGTCGATCAACTATTTCCTGAATGCCCTGAAAGATCCGCTGTATGAGACGCCTGAGGTCGCCTACGCCAATGCCGGCACCTGCGCCCTGAAATCCGGCGATCTGGACGGCGCACAGCATTACCTGCTACAGGCCTTGCAGTTGTCGCGAGACGGCGGCGCGCATACGCGCTTGCAACTGGCCAAGCTTTTCTATCAGCGGTGCAATCTGGATGAGTCGCGCATTTATCTGAACGAAGTGATGAAACAGGTCGATTCGCCGACCGCCGAAGCTTTGTGGCTGGGTCTTCGGCTTGAGCGCAAGCTGGGCAACCGGGGGGCCGAGAGCGGCTTTGCCGCCCAGTTGCGCGGCCGCTTTCCCACCTCGCCGGAATACCAGGAATTTCTCAAGGGTCAATTTGAATGAATGAAGCGGATTCCAGCCCGCCCGTCGGCGAGGACCTTGCCCCGCCTCTGCCCTCGGTTGGCGAGCAACTGGCCGCCGCGCGCCTTGCGCGTGAGTTGAAAATCGCCGATGTGGCGCAAGCGCTGAAACTTGGCGCGCGTCAGGTCGAGGCGCTGGAGAGCGGCAATTGGCAGGCCCTGCCGGGGTCCACCTTCATTCGCGGCTTCGTGCGCAATTATGCGCGCCTGCTCGGCCTCCCGGCCGGGCCGCTGATGGCGGGGCTCGACGCGGTGCTGGAAAAACCCCGGGTCGCCTTGATGACGCCGCCCTCGCCCCAGGGGGCGATGCCCGACATGGGCGGCGAGAACTCCCGCCGTGATCGGCTGGTGGTGATTTCTGGCGGGGTGCTGGTCGTGCTCGCGGCCTTGGCCTATTTCCTGGTTCCCGGCGATTTGTCGAGCCTGCGAGAAAGCGCCCAGCGCATGCTGAATTCTCTGGCCCGGCAAGAGCCGGCGGCGCTTTCGTCCGCCGAGCCGTCCGAACCGGCTTTCCCGCCCGGTGCGACGCCTGAGCAAATCATGAATCCGCAGGCGACGCCGGCGGAGGAGGGGGCCGCGCCTGAACCGGCGCCGGTTGAGCCATCGGCCTCCTCGGCTCTTGCCCCGGCCAGCGCGCCGATCGCCACCGTTTCGGCCAGCCCGGCGCTTGCGGCGGCTCCCGCCGAAGGAGCGCAATTGCGTCTGGTGGTGGAGAAGGAATCCTGGGTCGAAGTGCGCGATCGCGACAATCGCCTGCTCTTTTCGCAGCGTCTGCCGGCCGGCAGCGAGCAGGCCCTCGGCGGCAACGCGCCGCTGTCGCTGACCATCGGCTATGCGCCGGGCGTGCGTCTGACTTGGCGGGGCAAGGCGCTGGATCTCGCGCCCCATACCAAGGGCGATGTCGCCCGCCTGGTTCTGGAGTAAGCGGCCGTGAGCGCCGCCCCCAAGCGTTCGACCCGCGCCACCGCCATCGCCCATGTGCGCATCGGCGGCGACGCGCCGGTGGTCGTTCAGTCGATGACCAATACCGATACCGCCGATGTGCTGGCGACCGCGCTCCAGTGCGCCGAACTCGCCCGCGCCGGTTCGGAGCTGGTGCGCATCACCGTCAATTCGCCGGAGGCTGCCGCCGCCGTGCCGAAAATTCGCGAGCATCTCGACCGGATGCAATGCGATGTGCCGCTGATCGGCGATTTTCATTACAACGGCCATCGCCTGCTGGCGGATGAGCCGGCTTGCGCCGAGGCGCTCGCCAAGTACCGGATCAATCCGGGCAATGTCGGCTTTGGCAAGAAGAAGGACGAGCAATTCGCCCGGATGATCGAACTGGCCTGCCGCTACGACAAGCCCGTGCGCATTGGCGTCAATTGGGGCAGCCTGGACCCGGATGTGCTGGCGCGTCTCATGGACGAAAACAGCCGGCGCGCCGAACCCCTCGATACCACCGGGATGATGCGTCAGGCCATGGTCGCCTCGGCGCTGGAATCCGCCGCCAAGGCCGAGGAACTGGGCCTGTCTGGCGAGAGAATCATTCTTTCCTGCAAGGTCTCCAGCGTGCAGGATTTGATTGCCATTTACCGCGAACTCGCCCGCCGTTCGGATTACGCCTTGCATCTCGGGCTGACCGAGGCCGGCATGGGCTCCAAGGGCATCGTTGCCTCCACCGCGGCGCTGGCCGTGTTGTTGCAAGAAGGCATCGGCGACACCATTCGCGTGTCGCTGACGCCGGAAGCGAACGGCTCGCGCGCTCAGGAAGTCATCGTCGCCCAAGAGATTTTGCAAACCCTGGGGCTGCGCGCCTTCACGCCCATGGTCGTGGCCTGTCCGGGCTGTGGCCGGACCACCAGCACCCTGTTCCAGACCCTGGCGGGGGAGGTGCAGGATTTCGTCCGCGAGCGCATGCCGGAATGGAAGCCTCAGTACGACGGCGTCGAGAACATGACCCTGGCCGTGATGGGCTGCATCGTCAATGGCCCGGGCGAATCGAAGCATGCCAATATCGGCATCTCGCTGCCGGGCACCGGCGAAGCGCCGTCGGCCCCGGTTTTCGAGGATGGCGTCAAGACCGCGACCCTGAAGGGCGATTCCATCGTCGCCGAATTCAAAAACATCATCGAGCGCTACGTTTCGCGCACCTACCCCAAAAAGATCCAAGCATGAGTCAAGCATTACAGGCCGTGCGCGGGATGAACGACATCCTGCCCGATGAGGCCGCCTTCTGGGAATTGTTCGAGGAAACCGTCCGGGACTGGCTGAAAAGCTATGGCTACCGGCCCATCCGCATGCCCGTCGTGGAGCCGACGCCGCTATTTAAGCGCGCCATCGGCGAAGTCACCGATATTGTCGAAAAGGAAATGTATTCCTTCGTCGACAGCCTCAATGGCGAAGCGCTGACCCTGCGCCCGGAAGGCACGGCCGGCTGCGTGCGCGCCCTCATCGAGCACAATCTGGCGGCCCGCCAGACCCAGCGCCTCTACTACCTGGGCCCGATGTTCCGCCACGAGCGGCCTCAAAAGGGCCGTTACCGGCAATTTCATCAGGTCGGCGTCGAAGCTTTCGGCTTCAATGGCCCCGACATCGACGCCGAGATGATTCTGATGGGCGCTCGCCTGTGGGCCGATCTGGGGCTCGATGGCATCGAATTGCAAATCAACAGCCTCGGTCAGCCCGCCGAGCGGGCCGAGCACCGGGCGGCGCTGATCGCCTACTTCGAAGCCCATGCCGACCAACTGGACGAGGACGCCCGCCGCCGCCTGCACGCCAATCCGCTGCGCATCCTGGACAGCAAGAATCCGGCGATGCAGGCGCTGTGCGCCCAAGCGCCCAAGCTGATCGACTATCTGGGGGCCGAGTCGCTCGCCCACTTTGAAGGCGTGCAGCAGGCGCTCAAGGACGCGGGCCTGCCGTATACCATCAACCCGCGTCTGGTGCGCGGCCTCGATTATTACAATCTGACCGTTTTTGAATGGGTCACCGACCGGCTTGGCGCTCAAGGCACGGTCTGCGCCGGCGGGCGTTACGATGGTCTGGTCGAACAACTGGGCGGCAAGCCGACGCCGGCCTGCGGCTTTGCCATGGGCGTCGAGCGCCTGATCGCGCTGATCAAGGAATCCGGCGGCGAGCCCTTGCCGCCCGCGCCGGATGTCTATCTCGTGCATCAGGGCGAGGCCGCCTCGCGGCTAGCCTTTCGCGTGGCCGAAGGGCTGCGCGATCAGGGCATTGATGTGCTGATGCACTGTGGCGGCGGCTCCTTCAAGTCGCAGATGAAAAAGGCCGATGGCAGCGGCGCGGCCTTTGCCGTGATTATTGGCGACGACGAGGCCCTGACGGGCGATGCGCAATTGAAAAATCTGCGTGAGGAAGGGCTCGCCCAGCAAAAACTGAAAGTCGATGATCTGGCCGAGGCCATCGTCGGCTATTTGATTGATACGGACGAAGAGGAATAAAGCGATGGCGCATTACGATCTCGAAGAGCAGGAACAGATCGACACCCTGAAAACCTGGTGGAAGATGTATGGCAATCTGGTGACCGCCCTGGTTTCCGCGGTGGCGCTGGCCACGGTCGGCTGGCAGGGCTGGAACTGGTACCAGAACAATCAGGCGGCGCAGGCCTCGGCCATTTTTGCCGTGCTCGAAGACGCCTTCGCCGTCGGCGATGCCCAGAAAGTCAAGGCCACCGCCGGCGAACTGGCCGAGAAATATTCCCGCACCAGCCATGCGGCGCTCGGCGCGCTGCTGGCCGCCCGCCAGTCCTTCGATGCCGGGGATTTGAAAACGGCCCGGACGCAACTTGCCTGGGTGGTGGACAATGGCCGCGACGAAGTGCGCGATCTGGCCCGCTTGCGCCTCGCCGCCGTCTTGCTCGATGAAGAACAGTATGACGACGCCCTGAAGCAGCTCGCCAGCGCCCCCGCGCCGGCCTTTGCCTCCCGCTTCCAGGAATTGCGCGGCGATGTGCTGGCCGCTCAGGGCAAAGCCTCGGAAGCGCGCGCGGCCTACCGCGCCGCGCTCGACCAGATCGGCGAGGCCGACGGCGTTGGCCGCGAATTGCTGCAACAAAAGCTCGACAGCCTGGGCGAGGCCGCCTGATGAAGACGGCGCGCCTGTTGCTGCCGCTCGCCGTCGCCGGCCTGTTGCTTGGCGGTTGCGCCAGCGTCTCCGACACCCTGGGCAAGCTCAATCCCTTTTCCAGTTCCGGCCCCAAACCCGCCAAGCTGACCGAATTCAAGCCCACGGCCGATGTCCGCACCCGCTGGACGGCCAGCGCCGGCAAGGCCGGCAATTACAGCTTTGTTCCGGCGGTGGTCGGCGAGGCCGTTTTTGTCGCCGGGCGCGATGGTTCGCTCAGCCGCATCGAGAATGGCCGGACCGTGTGGAAAACTGCCACCGGCCACACCCTGTCGGCCGGCGTGGGCGCGAGCCGCCGTCTGGTCGTGGTCGGCACGCCCAAGGGCGATGTCCTGGCCTATGACGCGGATGACGGCCGGCCCGTGTGGCAGGCCAAGGCCAGCAGCGAGGTGCTGGCCGCGCCGACGGTGGGCGACGAGGGCGTCGCGGTCAGGAGCGGCGATAACCGCGTTTTCCTGTTCGATCTGATCGATGGCGGGCGTAAATGGGTGTACCAGCGCGCAACGCCGAGCCTGTCGATTCGCGGTGCCGGCTCGCCGGGATTTGCCGACCGCTATCTGTTCGTCGGCTTCCCCGGCGGGCGTCTGGTCGCCCTGTCACTGCAGAATGGCGCTCTGGCCTGGGAAGGCACGGTGGCCCAGCCGCGCGGCACCACCGAACTCGACCGCGTGGCCGATATCGTCGCGCCGCCGGTGATCGACGGCACGCAGATTTGCGCCGTCGCCTTCCAGGGTAAGGTGGCTTGTTTCGACATGGGGCAGGGCGGTGCGCTGATCTGGTCGCGCGATCTCTCCTCCGCCACGGGCCTCGCGCTCGATGGCCGCTATCTCTTCGTTTCCGACGACAAGGGCGCGGTGCATGCGCTCGACCGCCTGACCGGCAGCAGCCTGTGGAAACAGGACAAACTGGTCAATCGCGGGGTTTCCGGCCCCGCCGTGAGCCGAGGCCTCGTCGCCGTGGGCGATGTCGAAGGCGTGATTCATTTCCTGTCGCGCGAGGACGGCGCTTTCGCCGCCCGCGCGCAGACCGACGGCGCGCCGGTGCGCGGCGCCATCCAGACGCTGGGTTCCGGCTTCCTGGCGCAAACCGCCGGCGGCCATGTCAGCGTAATCGAGGCGCAATGAAACCCACCCTGGTTCTGGTCGGCCGTCCCAATGTCGGCAAATCGACCCTATTCAATCGCCTGACCCGCTCGCGCGACGCCATCGTCGCCGATATGCCGGGTCTGACCCGCGACCGCCACTACGGCCACGGCAAGCTCGGCAAGAAACCCTATCTGGTGGTCGACACCGGCGGTTTCGAGCCCCTGGTCAAGGATGGCATCCTGCACGAAATGGCGCGCCAGACCGAGCAGGCCATCATTGAAGCCGATGCGGTCATTTTCGTGGTCGATGGTCGCGGGGGCTTGACGCCCCACGACAAGGAAATCGCCAACAAGCTAAGACGCATCGACCGGCCGGTTTTTGTCGCCGTCAATAAGGCCGAGGGCATGAATCGCGGCATGGTCGAGGCGGAGTTCCATGAACTTGGGCTTGGCGAGCCGAACGCCATTTCGGCGGCCCACGGCGAGGGGGTGCGCGGCTTGGTCGAGCTTGCGCTGGCCGGTTTCCCCGAGCCGGAAGAGGACGGGGGGGACGAAGGCAAGGCCGAAAACGACGCGGTGCGCGTGGCCATCGTCGGCCGGCCCAATGTGGGCAAGTCGACCTTGATCAACACCTTGCTGGGCGAGGAGCGGGTCATTGCGTTCGACGCGCCCGGCACCACCCGCGATTCGATCGAGATCGACTTCGAGCGCGGCGGGCGTCACTACGTGCTGATCGACACGGCCGGCATGCGTAAGCGCGGCAAGGTTTTTCAGTCCATCGAGAAATTCTCGGTCATCAAGACCTTGCAGGCCATCGAGGATGCCAACGTCGTCATCCTGATGGTCGATGCACAGGCCGATGTGTCCGATCAGGATGCCCATATCGCCGATTTCATCGTGCAATCCGGGCGGGCGCTGGTGGTCGCGGTCAATAAATGGGACGGCCTCGATGCCTATGTTCGCGAGCAGACCCGGCTGACCTTGCAACGTAAGCTGAAATTCCTCGATTTCGCCAAGTTCCATTTCATTTCGGCGCGCGAGGACATTGGCCTTGCGGCCTTGTTCCGCTCGGTCGATTCGGCGTATGCGGCGGCCATGACCAAGATGGCGACCCCGCGCCTGACTCGCGTGCTGGCCGACGCGGTGACCAAGCAGGCGCCGCCCAAGCATGGCGTGTTCCGGCCCAAGCCGCGCTATGCGCACCAGGGCGGTTCCAACCCGCCCATCATCGTGGTTCACGGCAATGCGGTGGATCAGATCAGCGACAGCTACCGCCGCTATCTGGAGCACACTTTCCGCGAAGCCTTCAAATTGCAGGGCACGCCCTTGCGCATCCAGTTCGTCACCGGCAAGAACCCCTTCGCCGACAAGGATAAGAAATAGCCCCAGGCAAGCGCTCGCCGTGAAGCCCGTGGCGACGCGGCGAGTTCAGCCAACAGGGACAGGCGGAAAACTCAGCCGCCAGTGGCCGCGCGCAACAGGCGGCGGGCGAATAGCAAGTCTTCCCAGGCTTTGGCCTTGTCCGGCAGATTGCGCAGCAGATAGGCCGGGTGATAGCTGACGACGACCGGAATCCCGGCATGTTCATGGCGTTGGCCGCGCAGCGAGGCCAGCGACTTGTCCTCGCGCAGCACGCTATGCACGGCCGCCCTGCCGAGCAGCACGATGATTTTGGGTTGCAGCAAGGCGATCTGGCGATCCAGCCAGGGACGGCAGGCGGCGATCTCGGCCGCTTCCGGCGTCCGGTTGCCCGGGGGCCGGCATTTCACCGCATTGGCGATATAGACCCGCTGGCCGCGCGCGATGTCGAGCGCGGCCAGCATGTTGTCAAGGAGCTTGCCGGCCTGGCCGACGAAGGGCTCGCCCCGCGCATCTTCCTCGGCCCCCGGGCCTTCGCCAATGAAAAGCCAGTCCGGCTGACGGTCGCCGACGCCGAGCACCGCCTGCTGGCGCTGCTGGCATAGCGGACACAGGCGGCAGGCGGCCACCGCCTCCGCGAGTTCCGGCCAGTCATCCCCGGTTCCCGGCGTGGTAGCTCTTGCCGGGGCTTCGCCGGCCTTT